>NZ_JAMTCC010000012.1:0-128805 GCF_025370265.1 Shewanella septentrionalis
CTAAAAATAAAAAAGCCCTGCAATTTCTTGCAGGGCTTATCTATATGGTGCGCGTGGAAGGAGTCGAACCTCCGACCGCCTGGTTCGTAGCCAGGTACTCTATCCAGCTGAGCTACACGCGCAAACTCGTTTTTGTACTTCTAATAGATCCAATCATGATTGAGTCTAGGATAAGCACTTTTATCTCGCAAATTTATTCTATTCCCCTCGACTAAGAGAATAGAATGGCGGAGAAGGAGGGATTCGAACCCTCGATGGGAGTTAAAGCCCATACTCCCTTAGCAGGGGAGCGCCTTCGGCCACTCGGCCACCTCTCCGCGTTTAACGCTTTAAATCAACAAGACGAATCTCGTTAACTATATTGGTGCGCGTGGAAGGAGTCGAACCTCCGACCGCCTGGTTCGTAGCCAGGTACTCTATCCAGCTGAGCTACACGCGCATGTTAAACGGTAAAACACTAATACGAGCTAAATCATATTAATTTAAATTGGTGCGCGTGGAAGGAGTCGAACCTCCGACCGCCTGGTTCGTAGCCAGGTACTCTATCCAGCTGAGCTACACGCGCATTTAAAACGGTAAACATTAATACGACCGAAATCATATTAATTTAAATTGGTGCGCGTGGAAGGAGTCGAACCTCCGACCGCCTGGTTCGTAGCCAGGTACTCTATCCAGCTGAGCTACACGCGCATTTTAACATTTTGCTATAAGCAATTATCTACAAAATTTCTAACTGAAATTCAAAACTGATGAGTTAAAGATTAACTAATGCAGAGATGGTGCGCGTGGAAGGAGTCGAACCTCCGACCGCCTGGTTCGTAGCCAGGTACTCTATCCAGCTGAGCTACACGCGCGACTTGTATCTAAGTTTACTTTTCCAATAAAAAATGGTGCGCGTGGAAGGAGTCGAACCTCCGACCGCCTGGTTCGTAGCCAGGTACTCTATCCAGCTGAGCTACACGCGCACTGTTTTCTATCGGTAAGAAATGGCGGAGAAGGAGGGATTCGAACCCTCGATGGGAGTTAAAGCCCATACTCCCTTAGCAGGGGAGCGCCTTCGGCCACTCGGCCACCTCTCCGTTTTCTTGGCGCACATATTACTGTTTGACGAAAATAAGTCAAACCCTTTTTCCGAAACAGATTCCATTTGAACTGTTTTTAATCACATTGCTGTTATATCAAGCCAATGTATTGATTTACGCCAATCTTTCGGTCTAAAAAATAAAAAAGCCAGTTAAAAAACTGACTCTTCTGTTGCCGTAATACTCTTGCCAAGACAAGGTACTAAAAGTTACCACCTTCCGATGGTGTACCTGATTTTTCAGATTGAATGCGTTGGTAGATTTCTTCACGGTGAACAGAAACCTCTTTTGGTGCATTCACACCAATACGCACTTGATTGCCTTTTACCCCTAGCACTGTAACTGTGACTTCATCACCAATCATCAGTGTTTCGCCAACACGACGAGTCAAAATCAGCATTCGATAGCTCCTTTATTTCTTAATTCAGCTTACACACGGCACTCATCCGGTAGATGGGCTTATTATAAGGTCAGCTTAGTACAAATTAATAGTATTCAATACTCAAACGGTTATTTAATTACACCTTATTTAGCTCGAAAGCGTGATGTAACGCCCGAACCGCCTTGTGTAAGTCCCTTTCATCGATAACGGTTGACAATTTACTCTCTGACGTCGTGAGTAACTTAGCATGAATAGTTTCATTACCCAAGACTTCTAACATCTTAGTCAATAATCCCATTTTTGCCTGTAAACCTTTGCCAACTAAAGATACTTTTGCACGTTGCCGTTCGATAATCAATGGTCCAAGAGCAAGGCTTTCGCTTAAGCCTTCGAGCTCATTAAGCAGAGTATCAACCTTAGCTTCAGCGAGCATAAAACTAACTCGACCCGAGGGATCATCCTCGTGGATCCTCAATGGGGAAATAAATTCCACATCGATTTTCAATCGCGTTAAGCAGCCTAACAGCGCTTGATAACGTTCACTGGTGGTAAACATCCCTTCAATCGTCAGCGTTGCCAGCGCCTTATTAATAGCAATACCTTGGACTAACGAGGCAATAGTGAGTTCAGACTCGTCGCCAAATTGGATTAACGTCCCCTGCCCAGCTTCAAAACTCGACAAGACTCGCAATGGCACACGAAAACGCTCGGCGTATTCGACTGAATCGGGATGCAATACTTTAGCGCCTAACTTTGCCATTTCGAGCATCACATCAAACCCAATCACATCGAGACGACGGGCACTGCTATCGATATTCGGATCTGTGGTGAATACCCCTGCCACATCGGTAAAAATCTGGCATTCATCGGCTTCTAACGCCGCCGCTAAGGCTACAGCAGTGGTATCTGAACCACCGCGTCCTAAGGTTGTGACTTCGCCTTGAGGATCGATGCCTTGAAACCCTGCAACGATCGGCACAACACCGTCGGCTAATAAGGATTGCAAATACTCAGTATCCACCCGCTCGATGCTGGCACGGCCAAATTGACTGTTCGTATGAATTTGTACCTGATCACCCGTAAGGGATTTCGCCTTAATACCGCGACGCTGTAACGCCATCGACATCAAGGCAATGCTCACTTGCTCACCCGTTGACACTAACATGTCTAATTCGCGCGCCGAGGCCCGCGGATTAATTTGTGCTGCCAGTGCAAATAGGCGATTAGTCTCACCCGCCATTGCAGATAAGACTAAGACTTGCTGCTCACCATTGTGAGCTGACTTTGTAATCTGCTCAGCGACCGCTTCGATACGTTCAATAGAACCCACCGAAGTGCCGCCGAACTTTTTCACAAAAAGCTTGCTACCACTAAGCTTTCGTTTTTGGGGCACAGCAACCTCTTAAGCTAGACGCTCAGTAATCCAAGGTAATACTTGAGCCAATGCCGCATCCAGATTTTCTGGCTGGCTACCGCCCGCTTGAGCCATATCAGGACGACCGCCGCCTTTACCGCCCACTTGTGCAGCGACCATAGCGACTAGCTCACCCGCTTTGACTTTGCCGATAAGATCGTTACTCACACCGGCGATCAGGTTAACTTTCCCTTCCTGCGCAGTGCCAAGAACGATAATGGCCGATTTCAATTTTTGTTTTAATTCATCTTGTAGACCGCGTAATGAGCTTGCCTCAACGCCGTCTAACTTTTTGATCAGTACGTTAACGCCATTAACCACAACGGCATCACCCACTAAATCAGCACTGGCTGCAGCCGCGAGTTTATCTTTCAACTGCGCCATTTCTTTTTCGAGTTGCTTCATTTTGTCGAGCTGGGCTTTTAACTTAGCGACAACTGAGTTGGCATCGCCTTTCAATAAGGCTGCAGCTTCTTCCAGTTCAGCTTGTTGCTGCGCCACATAAGCCATAGCTGCGGCACCAGTCACGGCTTCGATACGACGAACACCTGCAGCAATACCCGCTTCAGAGGTAATTTTGAATAAACCGATATCGCCTGTGCGGCCCACATGGGTACCGCCACACAATTCGATAGAGAAATCGCCCATAGTCACAACACGCACTTGTGAGTCATATTTCTCACCAAAGAGTGCCATAGCGCCTTTCTCTTTAGCTTCATCTATGCCCATTTCAGCGGTTTTAAGTTCATGGTTACGACGAATTTGAGTGTTAACTAATTCTTCAACTTCTTTTAATTCAGCGGCTTTTACGCCTTCGAAATGGGAGAAGTCAAAACGTAAACGCTCAGGATCAACCAAAGAACCTTTTTGCGAAACGTGAGTACCGAGCACTTGACGCAGTGCAGCATGCAATAAATGTGTAACAGAATGGTTTAACTGAGTACGGTGACGCAGTTTTTTGTCGACTTTCGCCTCAACAACTTGGCCAACACTCAAGCTACCTGTAGCCAACACACCTTGATGGCCGGTTGCTTGACCATACTTTTGCGTATCGTTTACCGTAAACTCAACACCGCTCGCGACCAGTTGGCCTTTATCGCCCACTTGACCGCCAGATTCAGCGTAGAAAGGTGTGACATCGAGTACGACAACCGCTTCGTCACCCGCCTTGATAGCCGTCACTGACTCACCGTTTAGATAAATCGCGGTGACCTTAGCTTGGCCCGCTAATTCGGTGTAACCAGTGAATGCGGTTTCAGCATCGATTTTCAGCGCTGCGTTGTAATCTGCACCAAAGTTACCGGCAGCTTGGGCGCGGCTACGTTGTTCAGCCATGGCGACTTCAAAACCTGCTTCATCGACAATGATGTTGCGCTCACGGCAGACGTCAGCGGTCAAATCCATTGGGAAGCCATAGGTGTCATACAGCTTAAATACGGTTTCGCCGTCTAAAGTGTCACCTTTCAACTCGTTTAAGGCCGTATCTAAAATACCTAAACCACGTTCAAGCGTACGGGCAAATTGCTCCTCTTCCGCTTTCAGCGCTTTTTCAACAATGACTTGCGTCTCAGCTAACCCTTTAGCCGCATCGCCCATCACAGCAATCAAAGATGGAACCAACTTATAGAAGAAAGCTTCGGTCGCGCCCAACTTGTTACCATGGCGAACTGCGCGGCGGATAATGCGGCGCAGCACATAACCGCGGCCTTCGTTCGACGGCATAACGCCATCGGCAATAAGGAATGCACATGAACGGATATGGTCGGCAATGACGCGCAGTGACTTCTCGGTTAAATCGCTTACGCCGATGATTTCTGCCGCTTTAGCGATCAAAGTACGGAATATATCGATTTCGTAGTTAGAATGTACGCCTTGCATAATCGCGGCGATACGCTCAATCCCCATGCCAGTATCTACCGATGGCTTAGGCAAAGGCAGCATTTCACCTGATGCTTGACGGTTGTACTGCATGAAAACGATGTTCCAGATTTCGATGAAACGGTCGCCATCTTCTTCAGGACTGCCAGGACGGCCACCCCAAATGTGATCGCCATGATCATAGAAAATTTCAGTACAAGGGCCACAAGGACCAGTATCACCCATTTGCCAGAAGTTATCTGACGCATAAGCTGCACCTTTATTATCGCCGATACGGATAATATTCTCGGCGGCAACACCAATCTTTTTATTCCAAATTTCAAAGGCTTCATCGTCTGTTTGATAAATCGTGACGCACAGACGTTCTTTCGGCAGCTTTAACGTTTCAGTTAAGAATGTCCAGCCAAAACGAATCGCTTCTTCCTTGAAATAATCACCAAAACTGAAGTTACCCAACATTTCGAAAAAGGTGTGATGACGTGCTGTATAACCGACGTTATCTAAATCATTATGCTTACCACCGGCGCGTACGCAACGTTGAGCAGTGGTCGCACGCGTATAATTGCGTTTGTCCATGCCAAGAAACACGTCCTTGAACTGGTTCATGCCTGCATTGGTAAATAAAAGTGTCGGATCGTTGCCTGGCACTAATGAACTACTGTCCACAACTTGATGACCATTGCTGCGGAAAAATTCGAGGAAAGCGCTTCTAAGCTCTGCTGTAGTTTGATACATGAAATCATCCTGAATTGGGTAAGCATTACCAGCTACGCCTTAGGCTAGCCGTATTTCTATTTGCCCAGCATTATAAGCAGACTGAGGAAGGACGACCAGCCTTGATTGGCGATATATACCCAAACAACCTCAAGATACAGAATTCAGCGGAGATTTAACGCACTTTAGGCAAGACGGTTATTTGTAGACCTAGTGGGCTAAGTTAAAAATAACCAACGCAGCATAAAGTGCGTTAAAGCCCACGTAAGAGTGGCTAGAGTCAAAATGGCAAGGTAAAGAGTAATTGATGACGATATGAATTTTGCGCGATTAAGGCCTGTGTCGAGTGAATTTAACTCGATATCAAACCTAATTCTACTAAGCCTATTGAGTGATATTTAAAGGAGCTTTGCAGTCTTAAGGTTGCATCGAAATCGATGAATTATGGCGGTTAATCATCGTCGTCGAGATCATTGGGATCTGAATCTAATGCGTAAGTGATTTGATCGTAGCTAAAGCCTTGGCCCATTAAAAAGCGCACTCGTTTGGCCTTTTCCTTCGCGATAAGATCCCGAGCTTTAGAGCCCTTCACTTCTGTTACGCGGGGAACACCATATTTTTTGGTGGCTTTATCTTTTGCTAGCTCAAACCAGTCACAATCACTATTGGTTATCGCCGCTTCAATAAAATCTTTAGACAAGCCTTTTTGCGCTATAGCTTGGCGGATACGGATAGCACCGTGCCCTCGACTAATGTGGCTACGCACCAATAATTCAGCATAGCGATTATCATTGATAAAACCGGAGGATTCACAAGCGTCGAGTACAGGTTCGATATCGTTAAGGTCGAAGCCTTTCTCGAGCAATTTATCGCGGATTTGTAAGCGGGAATAATCGCGGCGCGCTAACAGCGCGACCGCGATTTGACGGGCTGACTGACTCAGAATACTTCGCCTGTTTCTAAATCAACATTATCTTCCGTGCTATCAGTATCCGATGCCGCAAGTGCACTTGGATTGCTTAACAATAATTCACGTAATGTCTTGTCAATTTCAGCGGCAATCGCTGGATTTTCAGTCAGATATTTACCCGCATTGGCACGGCCTTGGCCGATTTTATCGCCTTTATAGCTGTACCAAGCACCCGCTTTTTCAATCAACTTATGCGCTACGCCTAAGTCAACTAACTCACCAGTACGGTTAATGCCTTGGCCATAAAGGATTTGGAATTCGGCTTGTTTGAACGGTGCTGCGACCTTATTTTTCACCACTTTAACACGAGTTTCGTTACCGACAACTTCATCGCCGTCTTTAATGGCACCAGTACGGCGAATGTCTAAACGGACAGAAGCATAGAACTTCAGTGCGTTGCCGCCGGTTGTGGTTTCAGGGTTACCGAACATCACACCAATCTTCATCCGGATTTGGTTGATGAAGATAAGCAAAGTGTTAGATTGCTTTAAGTTACCTGCAAGTTTACGCATGGCTTGGCTCATCATACGTGCCGCTAAGCCCATGTGAGAATCACCAATTTCGCCTTCGATTTCAGCTTTAGGCGTTAATGCTGCCACTGAGTCGACTACGATAACGTCAACTGCGCCTGAGCGCGTTAATGCATCACAAATCTCAAGCGCTTGCTCGCCAGTATCCGGTTGTGAACACAGCAGGTTATCAATATCTACACCCAATTTTTTAGCATAGATAGGGTCAAGTGCATGCTCGGCATCGATAAAGGCACAGGTTTTGCCTTCACGTTGCGCTGCGGCAATGACTTCTAAAGTCAGTGTCGTTTTACCTGATGATTCAGGACCATAGATTTCAACGATACGACCCATTGGCAAACCGCCAGCACCTAAAGCAACGTCCAGAGACAGAGAACCGGTAGAAATGGTCTCAACATCCATAGAGCGATCTTCGCCCAGCTTCATGATGGAGCCTTTACCAAATTGCTTCTCAATTTGGCTCAATACCGCAGCAAGTGCTTTCTCTTTATTTGGATCGACCTTCATTCCAGTTCCCTCATCAAGACATGCCTTAAGCTGTCAAAAGTAATATTCAATTTACAAACGGGTAATTCAAAAAGCCGCGCTTTTCGTCTTAATTCTGCTGACTAGTATACTGTACAATCATACAGTATCAAGACCTGTGACTGAATTATTTTTAGCTCATGGGATTTTTAATATGGCCAAGGTTTTAGCGAATATCAAATCCGATATCGCATCCCTTTGACGAATATCCGTCATCAAGGGCTCAATTTTCGGTAAATTATTGCTAAGATTGGCGCAGCAAATTTTGCGTGGTCTTTTTGGCTGAAAATTGTATAGCAGTCTTCTGCTTCTCTAGCGCTTAATCCCCTGTAACCACACAAACTGTATCGCCTTTAGGCAGTCACAACGGACGATAACGATTTAATGAATGTAATTGATACCGATGATTTAGAAAAACATACTCCTATGATGCGTCAGTACTTGACCATGAAAGCAGAACATCATGACATGTTGCTGTTTTATCGCATGGGTGACTTCTACGAGTTGTTTTATGATGATGCTAAACGTGCTTCTGAGCTGTTAGGCATTTCACTTACGGCGCGCGGTAAAAGTGGTGGCGATCCTATTCCGATGGCAGGACTGCCTTACCATGCTGTGGAAGGCTATCTAGCGAAATTAGTTCAAATTGGTCAATCAGTTGCAATATGCGAACAAATTGGCGACCCCGCAACCTCTAAAGGGCCTGTTGAACGTAAAGTGGTGCGTATCGTCACGCCTGGCACCTTAACCGATGAAGCCCTGCTACAGGAACGCCAAGACAATCTGTTGGCCGCAGTTTATCAAGGTAAAGTCGGTTTTGGTTATGCCACTCTAGATGTTTCATCTGGACGTTTTGTGATTGCCGAACTCGAGACGCGAGAGTCATTAGAAGCTGAATTGCAACGCACTAATCCCGTTGAAATTCTCTACAGTGAAGACTTTGGTGAACTTGCTCTGCTAAACGGTTTTAAAGGCAAACGCCGTCGCCCTGAATGGGAATTTGATTACGATACTAGCATTAAGTTACTGCTAGCCCAGTTTGGCACGAAAGACTTGCATGGTTTTGGTATTGCAGATGCGCGTTTATCACTGCAGGCAGCGGGGTGTTTGATGCAATATGTCAAAGACACTCAGCGCACTGCCCTGCCCCACATCAATGCCATTACCCGCTTTAATCAAACCGATAGCATAGTGCTCGATGCGGCAACTCGCCGTAATTTAGAACTCACTCAAAACCTTGCCGGAGGTCGCGATAATACCTTAGCCGCAGTATTGGATAACACGGCAACGCCTATGGGCAGCCGCATGTTGCAACGCTGGATCCATCAGCCGCTGCGAGATCCAAAACACATCAAAGCACGCCAACAGGCGGTGACTGAATTACTCGATACTGCCGCCCACGAAGGTTTGCATGAGCAATTAAAGGCACTTGGCGATATTGAACGTATCATGGCAAGACTCGCGCTGCGTACCGCTCGACCTAGGGACTTTGCCCGTTTACGTCAAGCGCTGGGCTTACTACCTGAATTACAACAGAGTTTAAGTACCCTAAGCGCGCCACACACGACTCAATTACGTCAATACTTAGGTGAGTTCCCCGTTGAACAAGCCCTGCTTGAGCGCGCGATAGTCGATAATCCACCTATGCTTATCCGCGATGGCGGAGTGATCCGTGAAGGCTACAACAGCGAACTAGATGAATGGCGCGGTCTGAGCGAAGGTGCAAGCGATTACTTAGTACAACTCGAAGCCAGAGAAAAAGAACGTACAGGTATCAACACCCTTAAAGTCGGCTATAACCGTGTACACGGCTATTACATCGAAGTAAGTCGCTTGCAATCCTCGCAAGTGCCACTCAATTACCAACGACGTCAAACGCTTAAGAATATGGAGCGTTATATCACGCCCGAACTTAAGGAGTACGAAGAAAAAGTGCTCTCGAGCCAAGGTAAAGCGCTGGCACTCGAAAAGCAGTTATGGGAACAGTTGTTCGATCTTATTCTACCTAAGTTGCATGAATTACAAGCTTTTGCTCGTGCGGCAGCTGAGCTTGATGTGTTGAGTAACTTTGCCGAGCGCGCCGAAACCTTAGGTTACACTTGCCCAGAGCTGAGCCAAGATATCGGCGTACAGATAGAGGCTGGTCGCCACCCCGTGGTGGAGCGTGTGAGTCAAACACCGTTTATCGCTAACCCAGTGACCTTGCACAATCAAAGACGTATGTTGATTGTCACCGGACCCAACATGGGCGGTAAATCGACTTACATGCGTCAAGTCGCTTTGATCACGCTGATGGCCCACATTGGCTGTTTCGTACCAGCAGATCGCGCACTGATCGGCCCTATCGATCGCATATTTACCCGTATTGGCGCCTCTGACGATCTGGCCTCTGGCCGCTCAACCTTTATGGTCGAAATGACAGAAACCGCCAACATTCTACACAACGCCACCGCCAGTAGCTTAGTGTTAATGGATGAAATCGGCCGCGGCACATCCACCTATGATGGTTTATCGCTCGCTTGGTCGGCGGCAGAGTATTTAGCCCAGCAAGTCGGCGCTATGACCCTATTCGCCACCCATTATTTTGAACTAACTCAGTTACCTGAATTAATGGCAGGTGTTTACAATGTGCACCTTGATGCCATAGAGCACGATGATACCATCGCCTTTATGCATGCAGTACAAGAAGGCGCCGCCAGTAAAAGCTACGGTTTACAAGTTGCGGCACTTGCCGGTGTGCCAAATAAGGTAATTAAAGCCGCTAAGCATAAGTTGCAGCAATTAGAAAGCCGCGATCATCAAGCTGAAGGTACGAGGACGCCTATTCAAAGCTTACTCGCGTTACCTGAACCAATTGAAAATCCGGCCTTGACTAAGTTGAGTAGTATTAATCCCGATAACTTAACGCCAAAACAGGCACTTGATTTGCTCTATGAGCTGAAACGTCTGAGCTAAAGCTCTGCGAGTGGGTGATATTCGCTAAACAATATGATCAGTAATAAATGACTAGAAACAACAACGCCCACTCTTGAGTGGGCGTTTTACTTTTATAGACTAGACCTAAGCACTAGACTAAATCACTAGACCTTAGCTAGGAGCTAGGCATAGAGATCAACGAACAACTGATCTTAGTTTCTCATTTATTAGTTTCGAAATAATGCTTCAACAGATAAACCTTGAGATCCTAACAAGTCGCGTAAACGTTTCAATGCTTCCACTTGGATTTGACGTACACGCTCACGAGTTAAACCGATTTCAGCCCCCACATCTTCGAGTGTAGAAGGTTCATAACCTAACAGACCAAAACGGCGGGCTAACACTTCTCTTTGTTTAGTGTTTAACTCATTGAGCCATTTAACCACTGAATTAGAAATATCTTCATCTTGCACTTTATAGTCAGGGCCAACGTTATCGTCATCGGCTAAAATATCCAGCAGCGCCTTGTCATTATCGCCCCCCAAAGGCGTATCAACAGAGGTGATTTTCTCATTCAGCTTAAGCATACGGCTGACATCTGCACTCGACACTTGTAGTTTTTCGGCAATTTCTTCGGCCGTTGGTTCGTGATCGAGTTTTTGTGCTAACTCGCGAGCGGTACGCAAGTAAACGTTGAGTTCTTTAACAACATGAATAGGCAAACGAATCGTACGAGTCTGATTCATAATAGCGCGCTCAATGGTTTGTCTAATCCACCAAGTCGCATAGGTTGAAAAACGGAAACCTCTTTCTGGATCAAACTTTTCAACGGCACGAATTAAACCTAAGTTGCCTTCTTCGATAAGATCAAGCAGTGCTAAACCACGATTGTTGTAACGACGGGCAATCTTTACGACCAGACGTAAATTACTTTCAATCATGCGATTGCGGGATTTTGCGCAGCCTTTTAAGGCTTTACGGGAAAAGTAAACTTCTTCTTCTGCGCTAAGCAGTGGGGAAAAACCAATCTCACCAAGGTAAAGTTGAGTGGCATCAAGATTTTTTTGCAGGTCATCTTGAACCTGTTGCTCTATTCCTAGCTCTTGAACTAAGTCGGATGCAACTTCTTCTTTTTCAAGATCGAAGTCAACGGTTTCTACGGAAAAATCTACTAGTGCTTCTGCGGCAGTGCTTTTTATGCGGCTCATGATTAAATCTCCCAAACCTGATTAAACTGCTGAATTAGTGCAATTTCCTATCCTCCATTTGCCAACAAGGCCCCAAGCAATCATTGTTTGGGTAAATAAGTAAGTGGGTTTACAGACTGTCCATGGTAACGAATTTCAAAATGTAACATTACCCGATTAGCACCTGTACTGCCCATTTTCGCAACTGTCTGCCCTGCGAGGACATGTTGCTTTTCTTTGACTAAGATCTTGTCCGTATGAGCATAAGCACTAAGGTAATCGTCACTATGTTTAATAATCACTAAATTACCGTAACCCCTAAGAGCACTTCCTGCATATACCACCCGCCCATCTGCAGCAGCTTTGATGATATCTCCCCGATTTCCCGCGATCTTAATGCCTTTATTTCCCTGCTCATTGGCAGAGTAAGTCCCGATTAACTTCCCTCTTACTGGCCACTCCCACTGACTCACACTGGTTGGTAGTGTCGAAGTCGGTGGAACCATGATTGAGTTAACGTTTTGTTGGGAACTTGTTACAAGGTACGCGGGCTTAGCTTTCTGATCAAGTGTTTTTTTCAGATCATTACTTGACTTAGCGTTTGTTTGAGAAAATTGATTATCTGATTGTTTTTTATCAGTTTTACTAGAATTATTACCCGAGGAACTCGTTTTCTTTCCATCTAAAGTCGTAGATTTGGACTGACTGCTCGACTTAGTATTCGTTAAATATAAAATCTGTCCGGGGTAAATTGTATAAGGGTTATCTAATTGATTAAGTTTAGCTATTTCAGAAAAATCCTTTCCAGCCCCCCACGAAATAGAGTAAAGCGTGTCACCTTTCTTAACTTTATATGAATTAGATTTAATGTGGCCTTTGTTGTTTTTAGAGTAGCTATGGGAAATGTTTTCGACGGGCGCGGGTCGGCTGGCCTGAAAGCTGCAGCCTGCAAGCAGAAATATAAAGCAGAGGTTTAAGACTAAACCCGCATTCAACAATAAAAACTCCTTGGTGAGGCTGTATTACTGTTTATGATGAAAAAACAATGCCCTCGATGCAAGACAACCTATTCAGTAAGGACACTAGCACAACACAAGGTTAAGCTAACTCTCCATTGATCAAAGGGACAAATTTAACCGTTTCAATTGTTTCCGAACTAAAACGTTCCCCTGTACGAGTGATTCGCATCAATTGTTGGGTGTCTTCGCCGACAGGCAGGAGTAAGACTCCGCCCTCCGCTAACTGAGACAACAAGGCCTCAGGTATGGTTGAAGCTGCAGCGGTCACCATAATGGCATCGAACGGACTACGATTCGCCCAACCTAACCAGCCATCGCCATATTTAAACGACACATTATGTAAATCTAAGCGTTTTAAGCGCTGTCTTGCTTGAATTTGTAAGCCTTTTATTCGCTCGATAGTACAAAGCTGCGGCACCAATTGCGCTAAAATGGCTGCCTGATAACCCGAACCTGTACCCACTTCTAATACGCGCTGGGGCATCTTATGCAGTAAGAGTTCGGTCATACGGGCGACGATATAAGGCTGAGAGATAGTTTGCCCTTGGCCAATCGGTAAAGCGGTATTTTCATAGGCTTTATGGGCTAGCGCATTATCGAGAAACATTTCCCGCGGCGTATGCGATATCGCCTTTAACACGGCTTGATTGCGGATCCCCGCATCATGAAGCTTTTTAGCTAAGTTCACCGCCGATGTTAAGGCAACTCGAGTCATATTTTATCTACCCAATTTTGCAATGCCGTTAGTTGTCCGTAGGCAGTTAAATCAACCGTCAAAGGCGTAATTGACACATAGCCATTGGCGACAGCATGAAAATCAGTGCCCTCAGTGGCGTCCTGCTCTTGTCCCGGTGGGCCGAGCCAGAAGATCTCGCGTCCTGCGGGATCTTGCGTTCGTACTATGCCTTCAGCCTTATGACGAGCGCCGAGACGGGTCACTTTAATGCCTTTAATTTGCTCAAGCGGCAAGTCCGGCACATTTACATTTAAGATCTGATCCTTTGCCAAAGGCTGCGCCAACAAACCTTGAACTATCCGCCGAGCATAAATCGCCGCCGATTGATAATGTTCGAATTTACGGCCATTGAGCGAAATCGCTACCGCAGGAAAACCTAAAAAGCGCCCTTCCATCGCGGCAGCAACCGTCCCTGAATACAAGGTATCATCGCCCATGTTCGCGCCCGCATTGATGCCAGACACCACCATATCGGGTTCGCCATCGTACAATTCTCGGATAGCCAAATGCACACAATCGGTCGGTGTACCGTGAACTGAAATGTAACCGTTATCTAACCTATTAATTCTTAATGGATTAGTCAAGGTTAATGAATTGCTCGCGCCGGAGCAGTTGCGATCAGGCCCTACTGTTAATACAGTCGCAATTTCGGTCAACGCCTCGGTTAAGGCTTTGATCCCCGGCGCATTAACCCCATCATCATTGCTCACTAAAATGCGGATCATGACTCTGCTTCAGTGTTAGGTGCAGCTTCAGTCTTAGTTTCAATTGTATCAGCCGCAACGTTAGCATTCGTTGCCTCGGGCGCAGGCTCTTGCACTAGTGTCGCTTGCCATTGCTGCTCTTTAACATCTTGATAATTGACTAACTCTCTTAATAAAGATGTCGCAAAACTACCCGCAGGCAGCACAAACTCCAGCACAAGACCATCGGCGATTTGTTCGTATTTCAGACCTTGGGGCTCAAGCAGTAACGGACGACGCTCTTGTTCTAATCCCGCATGTTCAAGGCCATAGCAATCGTCGGCCAATTCACTCATGGCCAAGGTTTCCACTGCTGCAGCTTCACCTTGGGGTAGCATCATGCCACGGCCCCATAAAGGTGCTGACAGTTGAATGTCTTTTTCAATCAGACGTTTCAACACGATGAGATCCCATTCAGGCGTAACAAAGAAGCTTTTACTGCCCGCCAACATCACACAATCACCTGCTAGCGGCTTAGTGCCATGGTTGGCTAAACGGTATGACACCACAGTGTTAAACAGATTTGAGCGCACCGCAGACAGATACATGCTGCGCTTATTTCTGTCTTTGACTTTTTTACCCGCCATCATTTGGCGACCAAATACTAAGTTTTTACCATCGTGACCAAAGCGTTGCTCACCAAAGTAATTGGGCACGCCCACTTGAGCGACCTTTTCGATGCGGCTGATAATGTCTTCGACTTGGGTGACATTTCTAAGGGTAAGAATAAAACGGTTACCGACTAAAGCACCAATTCGCAGTTTTTTGCTGTGACGACTGCTCGACAATATAGTCAAACGCTCGCTATTGAGATCTTTCCAAGTAGGCGTTTCTTTGCCCGGAATACGCACACCGAACCATTGTTCTGTGATGGCATTTTTATCTTTTTGCCCAGCGTAGGTCACTTCCTTTGGATGCACCTTAGCAAACTTAGCGATCATTTCAGCGACTTGTACTGTATTTAGCCCTTCTTTGCGTACATGCAGCATGTGATGTTCACCTTCACCCGTAGGGCTAAAAGGCAAAATCTCTTTCACGATAAAATCGCTATTTTGGGTTCTTAGATCTGCTGTACCTAAAGGCTTGCCATACAGATAATGTAATTCGCTCATGGGACTTTTTTACTCTTAAGTTAATCGTGTTTACGGGTCATCAATACCACGGCTTCTACCGCAATACCTTCTTTACGCCCGGTAAATCCTAGCTTTTCTGTCGTGGTCGCTTTGACGTTAATGTCGTCAAGTTCCGCGGTTAAATCGGCGGCCAATATCTGGCGCATTGCCTCAATGTGCGGCGCCATTTTAGGGGCTTGCGCTATGATAGTGACGTCAAGATTCCCTAGCACAAAGCCTTTTGCCCTCGCTAAAGCATAGCAATGACGCAGCAATACGCGGCTATCGGCACCTTTATAGGCGGTATCTGTGTCGGGGAAATGTTTACCTATATCGCCCAGCGCTAGCGCACCGAGGATCGCATCGGAAATCGCATGCAATACCACATCACCATCGGAGTGAGCAACAAGACCTGTTTCATAGGGCACTTCCACACCACACAAAATTAACGGGCGTGTTTCGCCAAATTTATGCACATCGAAACCATGGCCGATACGGATTTTCATTTAATATTCCTAACGTATTATTTTACTTGGATTATGACTATTTTGCGGCACGCATTAAAAACAGTTCGGCCAATCCCAAATCATCGGGATGCGTCACTTTTATATTGTCAGCACGGCCCGAAACGAGTCCGGGTGAAATGCCCGCCCATTCCATCGCCGAAGCCTCATCTGTCACGACCGCGCCTGCCGCCAGAGCGGCATTGAGGTAATTTTTTAGCTGCGCTGCCTGAAATAACTGCGGCGTCAATGCATGCCATAAATTATCGCGGCACACAGTAGCACTTATTTCGCCCTGTTTATTGGCGCGCTTCATGGTATCGCGCACTGGCATGGCCAAAATTGCGCCTTGGGGAAATAGCACTCTGGATGCGAGTAACTTGTCGATATCCGTCGCGGTCAAACAAGGTCTTGCCGCATCGTGCACTAAGGCCCAACTATGTTCGGGCGCAATTTGCAGCGCCGCCAACACAGAATCTGCGCGTTCACCGCCGCCTAACACTGTGGTCAATTTGGGATGCGCGGCCTGTGGCAGGGTATTGAAAATAGTATCATTCGGATGTAAGGCGACGATGACGTGGGAAATGTGCGGGTGAGACAACAGCTTATCTAAAGTATGGCCGAGAATACTCTGGCCGCACACTTCAAGATATTGTTTAGGTCTGTCGGCGCCCATGCGGCTGCCAATGCCCGCAGCGGGAACGATGGCCACCACAGCTTGAGTGATAGGCTCAGCTTGGCGCTGCAATTCAGTTTGCATTACCGGCTCAGATTGACTGCCTGGATTGGATTGTTCGCTTAATCCAAGATCTAAATGTCCTAGCTCTGACATCCTAACTCCATATTACTGGGATGGACTCGATACTGAGCGATCACCACCCACGACGCGATAAAAGGTTTCACCTTCTTTGACCATGCCAAGTTCGTTACGCGCACGTTCTTCTATGGCTTCGGTACCACTTTTCAAATCGATGATTTCTTCCTTCAGCACTTGGTTACGCTCATTGAGTTTGGCGTTACCTTCTTGCTGCGCGGCAATTTGTTTTTGCAGGACGAAATATTCAGGAAGACTATTATCTCCCGACCAAAGACGAAATTGCAGTAAACCGAGTAGCACTATGAGTGCAATGACAAAAAATTTCATGGAGGAATTAGCGTCAGTATCTTGGATTAAAAAAATATACAGCAGATAGTACAACAAAAAAGGCCACCAAGTGGTGGCCTTTTTACATCAAAGTTTAAATTACGCTTGGCCTTTGATCTCTTTCAAACCACGGTATGGGGCTTTTTCACCTAATTGCTCTTCGATGCGCAGCAATTGGTTGTACTTAGCAACACGGTCAGAACGACACAGTGAACCGGTTTTGATTTGGCCAGCAGCAGTACCTACAGCTAAGTCAGCAATAGTTGAATCTTCAGTTTCACCACTACGGTGTGAAATCACCGCTGTGTAACCCGCTTCTTTCGCCATGCGAATGGCCGCTAAAGTCTCAGTCAATGAACCGATTTGGTTGAACTTGATAAGGATTGAGTTAGCAATACCGTTTTCAATACCACGGGTTAAGATTTTAGTGTTAGTAACGAATAAATCGTCGCCTACTAATTGGATCTTGTCACCCATGATTTGAGTTTGATAAGCCCAACCATCCCAATCTGATTCGTCTAATCCGTCTTCGATAGACACGATTGGATATTGGTCAGCCAATGATTTTAAGAAATCAGAGAAACCGTTAGAGTCGAATACTTTGCCTTCGCCCGCTAAATCGTATTTGCCGTCTTTGTAGAATTCAGATGCAGCGCAATCGAGCGCTAAGGTCACATCCGTACCTAATTTATAACCAGCCAATTCAACCGCTTCTTTAATAACAGCTAACGCATCAGCGTTTGAGGCTAAGTTAGGTGCAAAACCACCTTCGTCACCCACAGAAGTGCTTAGACCTTTATCGTGCAATACTTTTTTCAGCGTATGGAAGATTTCAGCGCCCATGCGCAGTGCTTCACGGAAGGTTTTCGCGCCAACGGGTTGCACCATAAACTCTTGGATATCAACGTTGTTATCCGCGTGCTCGCCACCGTTTAAGATGTTCATCATAGGCACAGGCATAGAATATTGGCCTGGTGTACCGTTTAATTCAGCGATGTGCGCGTATAAAGGCATACCTTTAGATGCTGCTGCTGCTTTAGCAGCCGCTAAAGACACAGCCAGAATCGCATTTGCGCCTAACTTGTCTTTGTTTTCTGTGCCATCTAAGTCGATCATGATTTGATCAAGCTCAGCTTGTGCAGTGGCATCTTTGCCTAATAATGCAGCGCGGATGACGCCGTTTACGTTAGCAACAGCTGTTAATACGCCTTTGCCTAAATAACGGCTCTTATCGCCATCACGTAATTCTAACGCTTCGCGGCTACCGGTCGATGCGCCAGAAGGCGCCGCGGCCATACCGACAAAACCACCTTCTAAATGCACTTCGGCTTCAACAGTTGGGTTACCACGAGAATCCATAATCTCGCGACCAATCACGTTAATAATCTTAGCCATAACACCCTCGATTTAAGTTTAAAGATAAAAGAAAAAACCAATACCTATGGGAATAAATGGAAGTCACATACCGCAGAAAATAACAAAATTCCATTTACGGTTTGCGTCCATACAGATGCAACTGAGACGCATGCTGTTTATACCCAGAGGTATTAAGTTCTTATGTTTCAAGTAGCGATGAGTGTAGCAAAAGGCCGGCCCCACTGTCGCGGGTCCGGCCTCAAATATTCTTACTTCAGATCACGTTTTTGATGCGCACTTGCCGCAGCAATAAACCCTTCGAACAATGGGTGACCATCGCGCGGAGTTGAGGTGAATTCAGGATGGAATTGACCTGCTACAAACCATGGGTGATCTTTTAATTCGATCATTTCCACCAGCTTACGATCAGAAGACAAACCGCTGAAGATCATGCCAGCTTGTTCTAAACGCTCTCTGTATTTGTTGTTCACTTCGTAACGATGACGATGACGTTCTACACAGCTAGTCCCTTTGTAGGCTTGGGCCGCTTTCGAACCATCGAGTAAATGACACAATTGAGCGCCTAAACGCATAGTGCCACCTAAGTCAGACGCTTCATGGCGCTGCTCGACGTTACCTTCTTCGTCAATCCATTCAGTGATCAAACCCACGACTGGGAATGGTGTTTCTTTATTGAATTCAGTTGAATGTGCATCAGCCATGCCTGCAACATTACGCGCAAATTCAATCAAGGCAACTTGCATACCTAAACAAATACCGAAATACGGTAGATTGTTTTCACGGGCAAATTTTGCAGCCAGTATCTTACCTTCAACACCACGCTCGCCAAAACCGCCTGGTACTAAGATACCGTCTAAGCCCTGTAAGACTTCTTCGCCTTTGGCTTCTACGGTTTGTGAATCAATGTACTTGATGGTCACAGATACGCGGTTTTTAAGGCCAGCGTGTTTTAATGCTTCGTTAACTGACTTATAGGCATCTGGCAGTTCAATGTATTTACCCACCATACCAATAACGACTTCGCCGTTTGGATTAGCTTCTTGGTAAATCACATTTTCCCACTCAGACAGATCCGCTTCACGGCATTCTAAACCGAAACGCTTAACCACTAAGTCATCCAAACCTTGCGAACGTAACAAAGCTGGGATTTTATAAATACTATCAACATCTTTTAATGAAATAACCGCACGCTCTTCGACGTTACAGAACAGCGAAATTTTGGCTTTTTCATTAGCAGGAATCGCACGGTCACCACGGCAAACCAGCACATCTGGTGCAATACCGATAGAACGCAGCTCTTTCACTGAGTGTTGAGTTGGCTTAGTTTTCACTTCGCCAGCAGCACCTAAGAAAGGCACTAAGGTTAAATGCATGAAAAGAGTACGATCACGGCCCAGCTCAACACCGAGCTGACGGATAGACTCTAGGAACGGCAAGGATTCGATATCACCCACAGTACCGCCGATTTCGACGATAGCCACATCATGGCCTTCGCCACCTGCTAATACTTTTTCTTTAATCGCATTAGTGATGTGTGGGATAACCTGAATGGTTGCGCCCAAATAATCACCACGACGTTCTTTACGTAATACTTCTTCGTAAATACGACCAGTAGTGAAGTTGTTACGACGATTCATCTTAGTACGGATGAAACGCTCGTAGTGACCCAAGTCGAGATCTGTTTCTGCACCGTCTTCAGTAACAAATACTTCGCCATGTTGGGTTGGGCTCATGGTACCCGGATCAACGTTAATGTAAGGGTCCAGTTTCATGATGGTTACATTGAGACCGCGGGCCTCTAAAATTGCAGCTAATGATGCTGCTGCAATGCCTTTACCTAGTGATGAAACAACGCCACCAGTAACGAAGATATACCTTGTAGTCATGCTGAACCTGAGAAAATGAGTTTGAAAATACGTGCTTGTAAGAAAGCACTAGGACGGGGCAGTAGTATACCAAAGGCGGCGCGATTCGACAAACACCAATCGGGATAATTTGCCGTTTATCTCGTCTCTGTCGCTTTTACTTGGTCCCAATAGGCATCAAGCTCCATTAATGTGTGCTCTTGCATGCTTTTACCGCTGTCACTCGCCAACTGCTCTACACCTCGAAAACGGCGTTCAAATTTAAGATTGGCTTGGCGTAGCGCTTGCTCTGGATCGACCTTAAGATGACGAGCTAGATTCACCACGGCAAATAATAAGTCGCCCATTTCGGACTGCACTTTCGCTTGGTCTTGATCGGGTTGATTAACTTCATGCAAGACTTCATCGATCTCTTCATGGATTTTAGCGACCACGGGTTCAAGCTCTGCCCAATCAAACCCAACTCGCGCTACTCTTTGCTGAATTTTGATTGAGCGCGACAGCGCAGGTTGGGTACGCGGAATATTGTCTAACGCAGAAACCACAGTATCAGCTTGGGTTTCACCCGCCACTTGCTGCGCCTTTTGCTCACGTTCAGTCGCTTTAATCGCCTCCCAATTGGCTTTCATCGCTTGGGCACTATCGCCTATTTGCGGATTTTGCTCACCAAACACATGGGGATGACGGCGGGTCAACTTGTCGCTGATTTTCTCAATCACAGTAGCAAAATCAAACAACCCCTGCTCTTTACCAAGCTGACAATAGAATACGATTTGAAATAATAAATCCCCAAGTTCATCGGGTAACTCATCCCAGGCTAAGCGCTCTATAGTATCGGCAACCTCATAGGCTTCCTCTAAGGTAAAAGGCACTATGGTTTGAAAGGTTTGTGCTTTATCCCACGGGCAACCTGTTTGTGGGTCGCGCAATTTTTCCATGATCTTAAGCAGCGGCTCAACATCTGTAGCAGAAAGGCCCGTTACAGAAAGGCTCGTCGCAGAAAGTCCCGAGGTCGAAAATGAAGTTAATGGCTCAGTGTGAGAAGTCATGCTGATATCCTTAAAAGATAAATACTTAAACGGACTAATGCTGAGGATGAACAAAAAGAATACGCCTCAGCAGTGCTTGTTAATGAAAGGCTATAATAACGCGATGATAAGCGAGGTCACATAAAAGCGCTATTTTGATCCCGAGATCAGATCTTAGGGTTCTTATTTAATAGGTCTTATTTTAACTAAAAGTGCATTCGCGCCATGTAGTGGTGAAATTCACCCAAAGAGCAATAAACTGACGACTTAACGACTCAACAAATTCTCATCTATGTCCTGCATACAAGTATTTAGCGCAAGCCATCTTAAATGATAAGATACGCAGCAATATTTCAATGAAGCTAAAACTCACTGAGTGAAGACCTAACAATTTCGGCCTAACTATATATGTGATGTATGCATGTGATAAGTACCGCTTAATGAATGCGGTCATTCGATTTATTTGATTATGTTAGGTGTATTTCTATTCTGTCGCCCAAAATGGGGCGTACACCCTTATAGATCTGAGCATTACTGGAGACAAAATTCATGACAAACGCGAATATGGATGCCACGCCGTTAACGACTAAGCCATCACAAGATGGTTTTTATATGCCCGCCGAATGGGCGGCGCAGCAAGCCGTATGGATGATTTGGCCATATCGTCCTGATAACTGGCGCTCTGCAGGTGCTTATGCTCAAGCGACCTTTGCTAAGGTGGCCGATGCTATTGGTGGTGCAACGCCCGTTTATATGGGTGTACCTAAAGCCTTTTTAGCTGAAGCTCAAAAAGTGATGCCATCCCACGTCACTTTGGTTGAAATGGACAGTAACGATTGCTGGGCGCGTGACACTGGGCCAACCGTAGTTGTGAATGATAATGGCGAATGTCGTGGCGTTGACTGGGGTTTTAACGCTTGGGGCGGCCATAACGGTGGTTTGTACTTCCCATGGGATAAGGACGAACAAGTTGCACAGCAAATGCTTGCGCAGCATGGTTTTGCCCGTTACAGCGCGCCGCTGATCCTCGAAGGGGGTTCTATCCATGTTGACGGTGAAGGCACCTGTATGACGAGTGCCGAATGTTTACTCAACGCCAACCGCAACCCAGATCTGACGAAAGAACAGATTGAAGACTTACTGCGTGACTATTTGAATGTTAAGCAGTTTATCTGGTTGGAAGAGGGCGTTTATATGGACGAAACCGACGGTCATATCGACAACATGTGCTGTTTCGCCCGCCCAGGTGAAGTGGTCCTACACTGGACCGACGATGAAACCGATCCACAATACCCACGCTCGAAGGTCGCGCTGGACGTATTGCAAAATACCGTTGATGCCCAAGGTCGCAAGTTAAAAATTCACCTGCTGCCACAACCGGGTCCGCTGTATTGCACCGAAGAAGAATCAAAAGGCGTGACAGAAGGCACTGGTGTGCCACGCACGGCAGGTGAGCGTTTAGCGGGTTCTTATGTGAACTTTTTAATCACCAATAATCGCATCGTGTTCCCGCTGCTTGACCCTGCAACCGATGATATCGCAGCCCAAAAAATGCAGGAAATCTTCCCTGAGCATGAGATTGTGGGTGTGCCTGCCCGCGAAATCCTATTAGGTGGTGGCAATATCCATTGTATTACCCAACAGATCCCCTCTGGAAAGTAAGTCAACCTAAGGAGAACACTATGACCATTGATGTCACTGTTATTGCAGCACAATTGGCTTTCTGCGGGAGGGCGTAAAATGTTTGAAGTCACTGAAGTTTCTATTGCCGGGCTGCGTGCAGCACTCGAATCTGGTCGCACCACAGCAGTTGAGCTGGTGAAGTCTTATCTCGCACGGGTTGAGGCGTATGACGGCCCAGCTACGCAGACCAAGCTGAATGCGTTAGTGGTGCACAATCCCGATGCGCTCAAAGAAGCCGAGGCGTCAGACGCGCGCCGCGCCCGTGGTGAAACACTGAGCCCACTTGACGGTATTACGTATACCGCCAAGGATAGCTATTTGGTGAAGGGACTGACGGCGGCGTCTGGCAGCCCAGCCTTTAAGGATTTAGTGGCGCAATACGATGCCTTCGCCGTTGAGCGCCTACGCGCTGCGGGGGCCATTTGTTTAGGCAAAACCAATATGCCGCCAATGGCCAATGGCGGCATGCAGCGTGGTCACTATGGCCGCGCTGAAAGCCCATACAATGCTGAGTATCTTACTGCACCATTCGCTTCTGGCTCTTCCAATGGCGCAGGCACGGGCACAGCGGCGAGCTACTCATCATTTGGCCTTGCCGAAGAGACTTGGTCGAGTGGCCGTGGTCCGGCATCGAACAACGGTTTGTGTGCCTATACGCCGTCACGGGGCGTGATTTCCGTGCGCGGTAACTGGCCGTTAACGCCGACCATGGATGTCGTCGTGCCTTATACCCGCACTATGGCAGATATGCTTGAAGTGCTGGATGTGATTGTGGCCGACGATCCTATCACCCGTGGCGATCTCTGGCGTCTGCAACCTTGGGTACAAATCCCTAAAGCATCGACAGTTCGCCCAGAATCTTATCTGGCGCTGGCGGCTAGCGCAGACACACTTAAGGGTAAGCGTTTTGGCGTGCCGCGCATGTACATCAATAAAGATGAATTGGCGGGCACCAGCGAAAACCCAGGTATCGGGGGGCCAACGGGTCAACGTATTCATACCCGCCAATCGGTTATCGATCTATGGGAAGCGGCTCGTAAAGCCTTAGAAGCCGCTGGCGCGGAAGTGATTGAAGTCGATTTCCCGTTGGTATCAAATTGCGAAGGCGACCGCCCAGGTGCGCCGACCGTGTTTAACCGCGGTATCGTCACGCCTCAATTCCTCCATGATGAATTATGGGAACTCTCGGGTTGGGCATTCGATGAATTCCTGCGTGCTAACAATGACCCTAAACTCAACAAGCTTGAAGATGTTAACGGCTATCTGATTTTTCCACACGACTTAGGCACCTTGCCAAACCGTGAAGGTGACTTAGCGGCAGGCATGGAAGAGTACGTCAACATGGCTAAGCGTGGCCTTAAATCCTTCGATCAGATCGACAGTATTCCCGATGGACTGCGTGGTTTAGAGAAGACCCGTAAGCTAGATCTCGAAGACTGGATGGACGAGCTTAAGCTCGATGCAGTGCTGTTCCCAACCGTGGCAGATGTCGGCCCAGCCGATGCCCATGTGAATCCGGCTTCAGCCGATATCGCTTGGAGCAACGGAGTTTGGGTGGCAAACGGAAACCTTGCGATTCGTCACTTAGGTGTACCAACTGTGACTGTGCCTATGGGCGTGATGGCCGATATTGGCATGCCAGTCGGTTTGACCTTCGCAGGCCGCGCCTATGACGATAATAACCTGCTTAAATTTGCAGGTGCATTTGAGTCAACAGGTGACAGGCGCATGATCCCGCCACGCACACCAAAACTTGGCCAATAAGCGCTAAGACAATGCATAAGCCTAAGCACTAAATGTAAGAGCTTAGAAATGAACAATGGGATTGGCATCAGAATGCCAATCCCGTTTTTTTAATACCGACGTCGATACCCTTTCAACAAAGCTAGACTTATGCCGCTATAAAACATAATGCTGTAAAACATACCGCAATACTTAACGCGTCTTATCTTAATGCCAAGAGTTCTTTTCTGATGATCTCTGCGCCTGCACTCAAGGCATTGAGTTTCCCTCTTGCGACTTGATGGGATAAAGGCGTCATGCCGCAGTTGGTACAAGGATAGAGCTTGTCAGCATCGACAAATTTAAGGGCTTTTCGTAGAGTGTCAGCCACTTCCTCTGCGGTTTCAATGGTATCGGTGGCGACATCAATCGCGCCGACCATGACTTTTTTACCGCGAATGAGCTCAAGTAGCTCCATAGGCACATGGGAGTTGTGACATTCAAGCGAGATAATATCGATATTCGATTTTTGCAGTTTAGGAAACACTTCTTCATATTGACGCCACTCTGAGCCCAAAGTTTTTTTCCAATCTGTATTGGCTTTAATGCCGTAGCCATAACAAATATGTACCGCCGTTTCGCATTTAAGGCCTTCAATGGCTCTTTCTAAGCAGGCAATGCCCCAATCGTTTACCTCATCAAAAAACACATTAAAAGCAGGCTCGTCAAATTGGATAATATCAACACCGGCCGCTTCTAATTCTTTGGCTTCCTCATTAAGAATTTTGGCAAATTCCCAAGCAAGCTTTTCGCGACTTTTATAATGGTCATCATAAAGCGTATCTATCATGGTCATTGGGCCAGGCAGCGCCCATTTAATCGGTTGCGTAGTTTGCTTGCGTAAAAATTTGGCATCCTCAACAAACACCGACTTTTGGCGGCTCACTGGGCCGACAACCGTGGGCACGCTCGCATCATAGCGATCGCGAATTTTAACGATTTTACGTTTTGAAAAATCAACGCCATTGAGGTGCTCAATAAAGGTAGTGACAAAATGCTGCCGCGTTTGCTCGCCATCACTGACAATATCAATCCCTGCTAGCTGTTGATCTTGTAATGACAAACGCAGTGCATCGTGCTTACCTGTAATTAATTCCTCTCCTTGCAATTTCCATGGAGACCAAAGTGTTTCAGGCTCTGCAAGCCATAAAGGTTTAGGCAAACTACCTGCAGTTGAAGTCGGTAACAGGGTTTGGTTAAGCAATGTTTTGTTAAGCGGTGATTTATTAAGTAGTGTTGTCATGATATTGATGCCGTATTGGGTTAATTATTGAGCGTGACGATTAAGTGCAAAGCGACTAAACGGAATTAGCAGACCATTGTTCAAAAAACGTTTGGTAGGGCTTGATAAAGTGCTCCGCTGCAAATTTGCCTTGCTCATTCGCCAATTGACTGCGTTCTGCTCGGTCATAAACAATTTGAGTCAGTGAATGATCCAAGTTTTTCAAATTAGGTTGATAGCATTTCCCTGCAACAGCATTGGCGTTATAAATCTCAGGGCGATAGATTTTTTGAAAAGTTCCCATAGTGCTGATGGTGCTTATCAACTCAAGGTGAGTGTAATCATTGAGTAAATCACCAAAGAAATAAAAAGCTAACGGCGCCACACTATTGGGCGGCATAAAATAGCGCACCTGTAAGCCCATTTTTTTGAAATATTGCTCAGTTAAAGACGATTCATTTGGCTGATATTCAACCCCTAATACGGGATGCTGATTCTCAATTCTATGGTAGGTTTTATTATCCGAAACACTGAGACAGATAACCGGTGGCTTATTAAAATTCTGTTTGTAAGCATCAGAATTAACAAAAGACTGAAAGAGCTTGCCATGTAGACCACCAAAATCATCTGGAATACTAAATTTGGCTTGGCCCTTATTATGTTCTGCCAGTAATACGCTAAAGTCATAATCGCGTACGTAAGATGAAAAGTTATTACCTACAATGCCTTCAATACGTTTATTGGTTTTATGATCAACAATATTGGTTTTCAAAACTTCAATCGATGGGAAGGTTTGACCACTGCCGTCAATATCCAGATTAACGGAGATGATTTCAAGTTCGACAGTATAACGATCGCCTTTGGGGTTATCCCAGTGCGCTAAGGCATTAAAACTGTTATCAATCATCTTTAACGCGTTGCGTAAGTTGGCTTGGCGATGACTGCCTCTGGCCAAATTAGCAAAGTTGGTGGTGATACGCGTCTTGTCTGAAGGATGATAATTTTCATCAAGACAAATGCTGTTAATCGTAAATGTAAAATGCTTATTCATAGTGATCCAGTATCCCATTGCCTGATTTCAAACCTGAGTTTATGCCCTGTTCTTCTAGCTTCTAGACCCGACTCTGATCGACATTATTCGTGTTCTGTCTGAGGTTCTATTTAACTTAAGTGCCGATGACTTAAGTCCTGGTGGCTTAGCTAGGGTGCAACTTCAAGCTTGTCTAATATTTCGCTTGGGGTCATTTATACGTGGTTCGGCACATGAACAAAAACGGTTTTATTTCACATACAACATGAGCCATATTCATGATCGATTAGCATGGCGTTGTGGATTAACCAGAACTTGGGATTGGGAAAAGCAGGAAAAGAAAAGCGGGAAAAGCGGGGACAGCCACATCTTTTTGTGTTTTCCTGCCCCTGCTACTAGTCTTTAAATTATCTTGCTTTTGTTTGTGTGGAGCTTGTGATGACCTCAGCCAGAAGACAGTTAATTGATGCCAATACAACGCCTTTCTATCATGTGATAAACCGCTGTGTTAGAAGGGCTTTTTTGTGTGGTGAGGATAAACTCACGGGCCGCAGTTACGAGCATAGGCGCGGCTGGATTGTTGATAAAATCAAGGCATTATCTGCGATTTTCTGCATTGATATTTGCGCCTATGCGGTGATGAGTAATCACTATCATTTAGTGCTTAAAATTGATGTCGACAAGGCGAAATCGCTAACGCAAAAAGATATTATCAGCCGCTGGTGTCAAATCACTAAAGGCCATGCTGTCGCCACTAAGTATATGAATGGTGATGCTTTAATCGACGGTGAAGCGATGTTACTTGATGCATTACTCGCCGAGTGGCATGAGCGACTGAGCAGTATCTCTTGGTTTATGCGCTGTTTAAATGAAGAAATTGCCCGTAAGGCCAATCGTGAAGATGAGTGTAAAGGCGCTTATTGGGAAGGCCGTTTTAAGTCACAAGCCTTGTTAGATGAGCAAGCACTGCTGGCGTGCATGATGTATGTCGATTTAAATCCTATTCGAGCAGGGATTGCCGACTCTTTACAATCCTCTGATTTTACATCGATTCAGGAGCGCGTGAATGCACTTAATCCTCATATCAACGCGCCCCAATTGGCCAAAAATACCGCAGATAACCTACAGCAAATACCACATAAAGCCCTCGCAAAATTTGATGGTTCAACACTTCTGAGTCAGCAAACGGGTATTCCGTTTCATTTTGCTGATTATCTTGAGTTAATAGATTGGACGGGACGAGCTATGCGCCTTGATAAAAAAGGCTATATCAATAATGAACGGCCAAAACTGCTCAATGAATTAGGCATTTCGCCCGATGCGTGGCTCACTTCAGCCAAAGAGTTTCGCCGTCAATACAGTGGTATAAGTGGTCGATGGGATAGCATGTGTGAGTTTAAAAAGCAGCACAACTGCGGAAAATGGTGTAAAGGTAAAGCCTCAAGCCAAGCGTTACATCCTTAAGTTCATTATTGCCCACGATTCAGCGCTTGGAATTATTTTTGTTTATCCGAAATGAAGATCATTCCGAGCAAAACATAGCACGTTTTTGTCCAATAGAGTGGTGCCTATAATCGTTAAGATTAGATCTAGTCTTTAAAACCAAAAGGTTACGCAAGCACTCGAAAGGCGTGCCATGGTGATTTGCGAGACGACCGTCCGCCCCATGGACGGGGCGGTCGAGCATCCAAGGACGGACTGGCTTCGCGTCGGTGAGCAAATGCCATGGTAAGCCATTATGAATGGCTTGCAGCAACAGCTAAACATACAAAGACTAAATTAACTGGCCATCCCGCTCAATTTCCATAAAAAACCAAATAAAAAAGGCGGCAGGTGAAATTCATCCTGCCGCCCTAATCCTTGATGACTTTATTTCTAGCCTCTAGATGACTTCTCTATATCTTTTATATTGCTAGTAATTTCGAGGCTAATCGCTTCGAAAAGCATTGCGAACCCTAAAGCCGTCTTGCCTCGATCACGCTATCGACCTGGGTCAGTTTCGATAACACCCGCGATAAACCATCGAGGTTATAAAGCTCTAGTTCCAACTCAATCGCGGCTGTCTGGTTTTTAGTATCCGATGACGAGCTCATGGCCAGTACATTGGACTTTTCGGCAGCTAGCACTGAGGTTAAGTCACGTAATAAACCGCTGCGATCGTGGGCTAATACCCGCAGACGCATGCGATAACCGCCGGAGTAATTTTCGCCCCAGACCACATCGACACCGCGCTCTGGGTGAACCCGCATTAACTCTTTAACTTGTTCACAATCAGCGCGATGCACAGAAATGCCACGGCCTTTAGTAATAAAACCTAAGATTTCATCACCGGGAACTGGCTGACAACAACGGGCGATATGGTTAAGCAAGTTACCCACACCGTTGACTTCAACCTGACCACGGCCACTGGAGGTCGGCTTATGCTGGCCTTTCTTAACTAATTCTTCGACGGCATCTTCTTCTGACACTTCGTCGAGTCGCAGACGACTCTGAATATGGTTAACCACTTGATGCAGACGCACATCACCGCCGCCAATCGCCGCCAGTAAGTCATCCATGCTCGCCATATTAAAGCGCTCGACCGCGATGGCCGCGTCTTTAATTTTAAGGCTCACCCGCGCGAGTTCGGATTCAAGCATTTCTTTGCCGGCGACAATATTCTTGTCTCTGTCCTGCTGCTTAAACCAATGCTGGATTTTCGAACGTGCCCGCGAGGTGCGGATATAACCTAAGTTAGGGTTAAGCCAGTCACGCTTGGGGTTGGGCTGTTTCGAGGTAATTATTTCGATTCGCTCGCCCGTTTCAACCTGATAGGTGAACGGCACAATACGGCCATCGACCTTAGCACCAATACATTTATGTCCCACTTGGGAGTGAATGTAATAGGCAAAGTCGAGCACGGTTGAGCCCAGTGGCAAGTCGACGACTTCACCGCTTGGGGTGAACACATAGACTCTGTCTTCAAACACTTGGCTGCGCACTTCTTCGACCAAGTTGCCACTTTCGACCACGTCTTCCTGCCATTGCAGAATTTTACGTAGCCAGTTAATTTTTTCTTCGTAGCCGCTTTGCTTACCGGAATGATTGCCTTCTTTGTATTTCCAATGCGCGGCCACACCCAGCTCTGCATCTTCATGCATGTCTTGGGTACGAATTTGAATTTCAACGGTTTTGCCCTCAGGCCCCACCACTACGGTATGAATCGATTGATAACCGTTAGGTTTAGGGTTGGCGACATAGTCGTCAAATTCCCGCGGAATATGGTGCCAAAGCGTATGCACCACACCTAACGCGCCATAACAATCCTGCAGACGTTCGGTCACGATACGCACGGCGCGCACGTCAAACAACTCATCAAATTTGAGGTGTTTGCCCTTCATCTTGCGCCAGATGCTGTAGATGTGTTTCGGCCGGCCGTAGACCTTAGCGCGAATTTGATCTTCATCTAATCTTTGTTGCAACTGACTGACAAACTTGTCGATAAAGACTTCACGATCCAGTCGTTTGCCGTCTAACTGCTTAGCGATGTCTTTATAGGTATCTGGATGCAGGTAGCGAAAAGAAATATCTTCCAGCTCCCACTTCAATTGTCCAATCCCTAAACGGTTAGCCAGCGGCGCGTAAATATCGGCAATTTCGCGGGCCAACAGCACGCGAGTTTCTTCGTCGGCATTTTTCACCGCCCGCAGCAAACACACACGCTCAGCAAGTTTGATGACCACAGCGCGCACATCTTCAACCATCGCCAGTAACATGCGGCGGATGTTGTCGATTTGCGGCTCGGTGGAGCGGCTGTTGGGATTGATTTTCAAGGCGCCGATGGCATTCATGGTCACAACACTCGCCACTAAACGCGCCAGCGGCTCACCAAATTTTTCTTTGATGGCTTCTTCGGTCAGTAACCCAGCATCGAACACCACAAACAGAATCGCCGCTTGCAGGGTTTCAATGTCCATGTTCAGCGGTGCGAGGATTTCGATCATCTCTCGAGCACGTTCGAGCAGTTCTCTCTTCGCCGCAGGACTCTTGGCGGGTAAGGCGTCAATCTGCCCTATCAAAGAGAGCAGCATCTGCGCTTCATCGGCATGACCAACATAGCGAGCTACCCAATCTTCTAAGTGAAAATCGGGATCATTAAAGTGCGCTTCGCGAACAGAGACCATCTAATTTATTTCCTTATCCGTGCTCAGAGAGAAAGTGGGCACCACTTCAGCTCTCCTATCTTCAGCATTGGCGCGAACTTGTCAAACCCAACCGACGTAATAATCACATTTTTTACGTTATTCAAACGCTTTGCTTACTTTGCCAGCGCAAATTACTTGGTTAATTCAAACAGTGCCATGGCTTCGATATGGTGTGTCTGTGGGAACATATCGATAAGTCCCAATTGCTGTAATCGGTAACCGCGCTCTAACAGTACTGCGCTATCGCGGGCTAAGCTCGCAGGATTACAAGAAACATACACGACTTTGCGCGGCTTCATTTTCTTCAGCCATTGCAAGCTTTCAAATGCCCCTGCACGGGCGGGATCGAGCAGTAATTTATCAATCTTGCCCATCCAAGGCTCAAGGGATAAATCCGCGCTTAAGTCGCCGTGGTAAAAGGTCAGTTTATCAAGGTTGTTAGCTTTAGCGTTCACCCGAGCCTGAGTCACCATCTCGGCAACCCCTTCTACGCCAATCACATCCGCGCCCATTTTCGCTAAGGGCAAACTGAAATTCCCCATGCCGCAGAACAAATCCAAAATGCGTTCATCTGGCGCTGGCGCTAACCAATCCATCGCTTGAGCGACCATGGCCTTGTTAATTTGTCCATTCACTTGCACAAAGTTACCTGGGGTGAAGCTTAAACTCACCGCATCCGACTCAGCTTTGTCACCTAACAGCTGATAAACCGGTAACACTAACTCAGCGCCGACGCCTTGGAATTGGCCTTCGTTGTCCTGCAGACAAATGTGGATTTGATGCTGCTCGGCAAAGGCTGACAGCTTAGCGAGATCTTTATCGTTGAGCGCCTTAGTGATACGCAGCACGGCGAAGTGACCATTATCGGCGGCAATCAACTCAAGATGGCCTAAGCTGGCTTTAGCCGACAATTGATTCAGCAACTTAGCAAAGGGGACGATCAAGTCTGATAACGGCTTAGCTAACACCTGACACTGGCTGATAGGCACCACATTGCTGCTACTAGCGGCACGAAAACCTAAGCTTAAGTGTTTGGTATTTTTATCAAACAAAGTCGCAAGACGGGCACGGCGACGATAATGCCAACTTTCACCCGTGAGTGCGGGTGATAACGTGCCGCCTTCGGCACCGGCAAACTTAGCCATAATATCCAGCAGCGCCGCTTCTTTATGCTCACGCTGGCCCGATAATGACATATGCTGTAAGTCGCAGCCGCCGCAGGTGTGATAGTGTGGACACTCGGGCTCGACGCGCTCAGAGCTAGGTGTATCGACTTTAATTAACTTGGCGCGGGCATAATTTTTCTTTTGCTCGGTGAGCTGTACCGTCACGGTTTCATCGGGCAGTGCGCCGGGGATAAACACGACTTTACCCTGATGTTGTGCTATACCTGCCCCTAAGTGATCGAGCTGATTGACGCTCAGCGATAACTTAGCCGACAACTGTTTGGAACTATTTGGTTTTGCTTTAAAAAATTGCGCCATTTCGGCCTCTAAATCAATAAAATACTGGCAAAGACCGCCCTCTTTCTGGCAGTCTTATAAAATTATCTTAGTCTCTGTCACAGGAAACACCGCCGCTGCTATGAACCCAGTCAACAACATGACCAAATACAGCCTACGTTCTTGGGTTCTTGTACTGGCGCTCGCGCCAACAATCTTGGTCGGTATCCTTCTGGGCAGCTACTTTACCATAAACCGTTTTTATGAGCTCGAAGATACGCTCGTCGAACAGGGCAGCAATATTATCGAGCCGCTGTCGATTGCCAGTGAAGTCGGTTTAGTGGCCAATGATCGCGAGGCGACCAAACGCTTACTCGCCGCAGCGCAGCTCAACAAATCCACCTTAGTAAAATCCATCGCGATTTTCGACGCCAATAATCAACTCTTTGTGACCTCGCACTACCACAAAGACTTTGAAATTATGCGCTACAAAGAAGCGCTTAACACACTGCATAAAACCGAAATTGAGCATGTGGGCGACAGCCTGATTTTACGGACACCGATTTTCTCCACCGACCCCAGCGCCGCTCCCGCGAATTACGATATCCAAACAGACGATGGTCAGCTGTTAGGTTATATCTCCATCATCATCAATAAAGAACGCGCCCTACTCGAGCAACATAGAGCCGCCGTCGCCGCCTTTATTATCGTTTTGATCGGGGTGCAATTGAACTTGCTGTTCACTTTCCGGCTGGTGAAAAACGTCACTCAGCCCATTACTGAAATGGTGCGCGTCGTCGCTAAAATCCGTGAAGGTAAATTGGACGCCCGCTTAGATGGCAACTTGATTGGTGAGCTCGACTTACTCAAACGCGGCATCAATGCCATGGCGGGGTCGCTATCGGAATACCATGATGAGATGCAGCAAAATATCGACCAAGCGACTTCGGATCTGCGGGAAACCTTAGAGCAGATTGAAATCCAAAACGTCGAGTTAGATTTAGCGAAAAAACGTGCCTTAGAAGCCAGCCGGATTAAATCTGAATTCTTAGCCAACATGTCACACGAGTTACGTACGCCGCTCAATGGGGTTATCGGTTTTGCGCGGCAATTGGTGAAAACCCCTTTGCATTCGAGCCAAGTTGATTACATCAAAACCATTGAGCGCAGCGCCACTAATCTGCTGGGTATCATCAACGATATTCTCGATTTTTCTAAACTCGAAGCTGGTAAAATGGTGTTGGAAAACATGCCCTTCGGTCTAAGGGAAACCATAGGCGATACCATCACGCTAATCTCGGGCAGCGCTCAGGCCAAGGGCCTAGAACTCGTCGTCGATATCGCCCCTAACGTACCCGACAATGTGAATGGCGATGCTATGCGCGTGTGCCAAATCATCAATAACTTGGTCGGTAACGCGATTAAATTCACCGACTCTGGCAGCGTGATGGTCAAAATCGAACTGCAAAGCCAGTCGGAAGAACAAGTAGTACTGCGCTGTGATGTGGTCGACACAGGTATTGGTATCGATGAAAGCCAGCAGGACTTTTTATTCCAAGCCTTTGGCCAAGCCGACTCGTCGATTTCCCGCCGCTTTGGCGGTACAGGCTTAGGTTTAGTGATCACTAAGCGTTTAGTGAATCAAATGGGCGGCCAAATCGGCTTTACCTCATCCCCAGAAAAAGGCTCAAACTTCTGGTTCAGTTTGCCGCTCGGCTTAGGTCAGTTCCAAATCGGTGACTCACTGCCGCTCGAAAAACTCAAAGACAAAACCATACTGTTTTATGAGCCCAGAGTGCTGACTCATGCTGTCTTGAGTCGCCAATTGAATCAATGGGATACCAAAGTGACTCACCATCAGCATATCCCAAGCTTGCTGACCACACTCAACACGGCCGAAGCGCCATACGACTATGTTCTATTGAGTTGCCATGGGTTTAGCGATGCAGGACAACTAGTGAGTACACTTAACTTGGCGAAGACCAAAACCGATTGCCTTGTGGTGCTATACGATTGCCAAGAACAGGATGCCTTAACCCAATTTATCCGCCCGAATGCCGATGTGGTGTTGTCTCTGCCCGTGAGTGAGCACCAGCTTGCCCGCAACTTACTCTATCCACCGATGGAGTACGACATCATAGCCCCAGTGACCATAGCCACGCCGGCGGCGCGCCAATCCTTAACCGTACTGGCGGTGGATGATAACTTTGCTAACTTAAAGCTAATCGACACCTTGCTCAGTGAGTTAGTGACCACGGTTATCGCGGTCAACAGTGGCGATGAAGCGGTTAAACAGGCGAAGACTCGCACCTTCGATTTGATTTTTATGGATATTCAGATGCCAGGCACAGATGGTATCAGCGCCACGAAGCAAATTCGCCAAGGCTCGATGAACCGTAACACGCCGATTATTGCCGTGACGGCCCATGCGATTGCCGAAGAACGCGAGCTGATCTTAGGCAGTGGCATGGATGGATATTTACCGAAACCTATTGATGAAGCGGCGCTCAAAAACGTGATCCATCGCTGGATCACTCGCCCCAAATTCACCCATTTTGACCTGCATACGCTGAACTGGGATTTATGCTTAACCCAAGCCAATCATAAGGCAGACCTCGCCTTAGACATGCTGAGAATGTTGCTCGACTCCTTGCCGCTAACCGTGACGACAATTCAGACGGCGCTGAGTCAAAACGATCATCCCGTCATGCTCAGTACTATCCATAAACTTCATGGTGCGAGCTGCTACTGCGGCGTGCCAACAACCCAAAGATTATGCCAAGAAATAGAATCGGCGCTAAAACGTGAAACAGCGGTCGAAGATCTCGAACCCGAAATACTAGAGTTACTTGATGAGTTAACTAAGGTAGAATCTGCGGCAAATCAAGTGATATCACAGCTATCAGCGGAAATAACAGATGACCAAAAAAACGGGCTTCTTTAAACGTCTTAAGGCGTTAACACTGCCACAAAAACAACTCTTCGCCACTGCACTTTGCCAACGCATGTTGCCCAACTATCAACTATTTTCCGAAGTCTGTGAGTTTGGTGACCCTGCTGTGTTGAGTACTGCGTTAGAACTACTCTGGCAATCCCTGTACGACCCTAAGCTTAAATTCAATATCGATGTGCATCTGCAACGTCTTGAAGATAACACCCCAGAACCCGCTGATTTTGAAGCCTATGGCGTCTATCCAGCCATGGACGCTGTGGTCGCCATATCAACCTTATTGGGTGCGATTCAAGGCAAGATTGAAGAAGATATAGTCAATATCAGCAAACTGTCATCGAGCACTGTGGCTAACTATATCGAAGCCATCAGCGATGTCGATTTAGTCGATGAAGCATTAGATGATTTCGTTTTTGCCCATGAAGTTATGGAAGAAGAAAAAGAGTTACAAAATTCTCTGCTGGAAATTATCGAAGAAAATCCCAAGATCACTGCGGAACTGGTTAAAGGTTTACGCAAAGACATTATCGAAGCTGGCGTATCAAATATCGGCATCAGCGTCGCTTAATTGATGGGTGCTTGGGGCAACTCAAGCACCCTTATTCTTCCTAAACAGTACGTCTAAACAATGTTTCTAAACAATATGTCTAAACAATGTTTCTAAACAATAAGCCTCTAGTCTCGACTGCAATCACGTTCAAGCAAGCCCAAAACGAGTAAGACCAAAGCTAGCAAGTTCCATCAGCCAATATTGAGTTATTCCAATGAGAAAGATTGTTTATCAAGGATTTGTCTTAACCAATAGCGAAGGACGAACCGACAGTTGGAAACTGACCATCAAAGATCAACAGCGTATCGGTTCTTTATTCGAACTGCGGCGTTTAGTGGGATACTTCTTAGAACTCGGCATATTACCCGCGACACGCTCCAGCCTGCAAGACGCGAAACAAACGCAAAATACCATGAGCAAAAACACGGTAAAACCTAAAAGACGTTAAGCATTCGTTCCCCTCGTTAAATCAACGCATAGAGAATAACTCCGGCGCCTTTGACTGCATAAACTCAATAAAGACTCTGACCTTTAGCGGCTGCTGGCTGCGCTGATGATATAAAATCGAAATCCGCCTCTGCTCGCCAATCCATTCTGGCAATAACACTTTAAGTTTCCCTTCTTTAATCTGCTGTTTTACAAATAGTTCAGGACCATACAAGATCCCGCCATGGCCTAAGGTCGCCTGAATCGCACCGTGTAAGTCAGTGAGGGTGAGCTTAGTCGGACCATTAAAATAGAAAGACTCACCACTCGGATGCTTTAAATGCCAATTGAACAGCGGCCAGACTTTTATCAATTGATGGGCTTCGAGATCGTCGGGATGCTCAAGTTTAGGTGCCTGAGCCAAATATTCTGGCGTGGCAAACAGGCAATAATCCAGCTCGCCTAAGGTACTCGACACCCACGAAGAATCAGGCTGAGCCCCGCCGACAATCGCCACATCTATGCCCTTGTCGATCAAATCCACTAACTCATTGCTCTGGGAAATGTGCAAACGGATATCGGGATACAGACGGCCAAATTCATTCAATGCTTGAATAAACACGATGGAAATAATCGAAATCGGCGCGGCGATGCGCAGGGTACCCTCGGGTTTATCGCTGCCCGCACCACTCAGTTCATCAAATTGGGCAACCACACTCTGGTAGCGTTGGAAGAGTGCCAGCCCTTCCTCTGTCAATCGTAACTTGCGGGTGCTGCGCATAAAGAGCTGTTTATCGAGCTTCTCTTCCAACTTAGCTAACTTGCGGCTCACTGTGGCAATGGGCATATCAAGCTCCTTCGCCGCCTGCGAAAAACTGCCCGCATTGACTAAATGCACAAAAAGATAGACAAGTTGTAGTTCAGCGCCTAAATCATCACTCATTGCATATCCTAATTCTGTTCTAGCAGCCCACTTTAGGCACTATATAAAGTCATCAACAATCACAGCGTACGCTAAGTCATTGTGTTTTAAACATCAATTAATCCACTTATACGACCATAGCGCAATAGCCTTAGACTGAAATGATATGTTATTTTGTGGCGAGTTTTACTGCGCTGGCGCTAGTTCTGGCTCTAAAGTGACATAAAAAAGGCAAGCGCCCCAAAGTCATAGCGATAGCAGAAATGACAGTAATGGCTGAGTTTATTCAAATTTAATCGTAAGGATGAGTGAGGGAAATGACCATTTTAACCCCTCTGTTTGCCGTCTTCGGGATCATGTTGCTCGGTACACTAGTGCAAAAACTAAAACTCTTGCCCGTCGATACGGATCAAGTGCTAAACCAATATGTCTACTATATTGCGTTCCCTGCAATCATGCTTATCGCCCTCGCCCAGCAGCCGATTGACGAGATTTTGCAATGGGGATTTATTGCGGGCTACAGCACAGCTATGGTAATCACTTATCTTGTCTGCCTTGGGCTATCGCTGATCGCTAACCCTAAACAGCATGCGGTTGCCGCTATTCGAGCCCTCAATGCCACCTTTGGTAATACGGCATTTATTGGTATTCCACTGCTCATCATCCTCTTTCCGCAGCAGCAAAGTGCGTTAGTCGCCGCCGCGATTGCCAGCTTATTATCCGTGCTGATGTTTGCCGTCGCCTTAGTCTCGATGGAACTGGCCACTAACACCCAAAGACAACACCACGCCTTAGTCATAATGGCGATGGCGGTCGGTAAAAACCCTATCGTTATTGGTAGCTTAATTGGCGTCGGCATTTCGGCGCTAGCGATAAAACTGCCGTCAGGGCTGGCGCTAATGATCCAGCAAATAGGCAATACCTCAAGCCCCTGCGCCCTATTTGCTATCGGCATGGTACTCGCCAAAGCGATGCGCTACCAGAAAGATAGCAGCGTATTTAGCCCCAAGAATTTTATCGAACTGAGCCTTATCAACCTCTTCAAGCTGGCAATCCAACCGGCACTCGTCTACTTTATGCTTAACCGTTTTGGCGTAAGTGGTGACTACCTGATCATGGGCGTGATCTTGAGCGCACTGCCCACCGCGGCTAGCGTGTACTTACTTGCCCAGCGTTATAACACTCATGCTTCTACCAGTGCTCAAGGCATTCTATTTGGCACCTTAGTCACTTTCTTCAGTTTACCTATCTTAGAAAGCTTAGTAAGAACCTATGCATAATCAGTTAATTAAAAATATTTACTGCCACTAATGCCGATTATTTACCCAAGCCACTTTACTGTATATAAAATCAGTATATACTGTTTATCAATACAGTGGTTTGGTATATTTTTCGACAGGAATTCACTATGCTTTGCCAACTCAGCATTAATAACTTCGCTATCGTCCGTTTTTTAGAACTGGATTTTCGCCCCGGTATGACCAGCATCACAGGTGAAACCGGTGCGGGTAAATCGATTGCCATCGATGCGCTAGGCCTATGCCTAGGCAATCGCGCCGATGCCAGCAGTGTTCGTCCCGGAGCCAATAAAACCGAGGTCAGCGCCCGCTTTTCCTTGGATGATATTCCACTGGCAAAACGTTGGTTAGAAGATAACGATCTTGAACTCGATGATGAGTGCATTCTACGTCGGACTATTGGTAGCGATGGCCGTTCACGCGCCTACATCAATGGGAATCCAGTGCCGCTGACGCAGCTAAAATTACTGGGTCAGTTGCTTATCGGTATTCACGGTCAACATGCGCACCATGCAATGTTAAAAAGTGAACATCAACTCACCCTGCTCGACAGTTATGCCAACCACAGATTGCTTATCGATACGGTTGCCGCTAGCTTTCAACGCTGCAAGCAAATTGAGGCCGATCTAAAACAACTCGAAGCCTCACAGCATGAACGTATTGCCCGTAAGCAATTAGTGCAATATCAAGTAGAAGAACTCGATGAGTTTGATCTTAAAGTTGATGAGTTCGATGAGATTGAGCAAGAGCACAAACGTCTGGCTAATGGCACTGAGTTGATTGATACCTGTCAGGCGAGCTTAGATATACTCACAGAGGGCGAAGAGAACAATATAGAGTCGCTACTCAACCGAGTCGTTTCCCTCGCCGAAGATCTGCAAAGCTACGATCCCGCATTAAGCAATATCAACACTATGCTCAATGATGCCTTAATCCAAGTGCAAGAAAGTGCAGGCGAATTACAGCACTATTTGAGTAAGCTTGAACTCGATCCAACCCACTTTGCCTATTTAGAAGAACGGCTATCAAAAGCCATGCAACTGGCGCGTAAGCATCATGTTAGCCCGAATAAACTGGCCGAGCATCATTTAGCATTAAAGGCTGAGCTAAGCACCTTAGACAGTGACGAAAGCAAGCTCGAAGAAATTCAGCTTCAAGTCGAGGCAAGTAGAGCCGCTTATCTTAGCAATGCGCAAAAGCTCAGCCAAAGCCGTGCCCGCTATGCTAAAGAACTCGACAAACTGGTGACTCAGTCAATCCACGAACTGAATATGCCTAAGGGTAAATTTACGATCGAAGTCAATTTCCACCCCGAGCAAATGTCAGCCAATGGCAGTGACAATATCGAATTTATGGTAACAACTAACCCTGGCCAACCTTTGCAACCGATTTCGAAAGTCGCGTCTGGCGGTGAGCTTTCACGCATAGGATTAGGGATCCAAGTGATTACCGCGAAGAAAGTTGCCACACCGACATTAATTTTCGATGAGGTGGATGTCGGGATTTCCGGCCCCACCGCCGCAGTGGTGGGCCGCATGTTACGCAGCTTAGGGGAATCGACCCAAGTACTGTGCGTGACTCACTTGCCGCAAGTTGCGGGCAATGGTCATCAACACATGTTCGTCGATAAATTTAATAAGGCAGGCAGTACTGAGACCACAATGAAATCGCTCGATCGTGAGCAGCGTATCCAAGAGCTTGCAAGACTGTTAGGTGGCGATACTATCACCAGCAATACCCTAGCAAACGCAAGGGAACTGCTGCAATAGTAGAATCAAACAGAAAAGGGATAAGCAGCGAATCCCTTCAATCAAGCTTCAATCAGAAAAATACAAAATCAAGAGTAAGGGTTAGTTGTTGCCCATGTTAACTAACAAGTTAGATTAGCTATCATGTCAGACTAGCGAAAATGTTAGCTAACACACCAGACTAGCCCTTGCAGACAAATAAACGAAAACACGCCCGCTAACACATCGTCAATCATAATGCCAAAGCCACCATGAACTTTGGCATCAAGCCATCGAATAGGCCAAGGTTTGATGATGTCGAAAAAGCGAAATAAACCAAAGCCCACTAACAACCAACCCCAACCACTTGGTGCCGCTAGCATAGTGATCAGTAGCCCAACCACTTCATCCCACACAATAGCACCGTGATCGTGAACCCCCATGTCTTGCGCCGCTTTACCACAGATATAAAATCCTGCGAATACACCCACTAAGGTTAAGCCGATATACCAAGTAAGTGGTAAGGGCGCCATCAATAAATAGAGGGGAATAGCAGCTAAGGTACCAAAGGTTCCGGGCGCTTTAGCGGCGAGTCCGCTACCAAATCCAAGTGCCAAAAAGTGGACAGGATTTTTTAATGACAGGCGCGTTAGCACCTGATCCTTTGACAACCATTTCATTAACATGCTCTTAGCTTAAAAGTGCTCGAAACCGTGATAAGGCGGTATAAACGGCTCGCCATTGAGTTGCAACTTGAGCTTACTGCCCGCACAAATTTGTCCAACACGAACAAACTTTGCTCCTGCATGGCTCAAGGCAGTTTCCAGTGCGCCTTTTTGTGCCTCAGGAACGGTGAACAGCAGTTCGTAATCTTCGCCCCCTGTCAACGCATAACCTAAAGCACTTTCCTCGCTGACGGTATCTTGCATCGCGCGTGACAGCGGGATGCAATTAACATCGACAACCGCACCGACTGCCGAAGCCTTAAGCACATGACCGATATCCGAGATAAACCCGTCGGAAAGATCGATTGCGCTGGAGGCAAGCGAGCGCAAAGCTTGGCCGGCTAAGACTCTTGGTGTTGGACGATAATGGCGATTAATCAGGAATTCTTTATGCTCGGCTCTGGCTTGCTGCGCACCGCGAATGATATCCAGACCTAAGGCCGAATCTCCGAGCGTGCCCGTGACATAAATCCAATCACCGGCTTTAGCACCATGACGCGTTAGGGCCTTCCCCTGTGGGACTTGGCCGTGCACTGTGATATTAATCGCCCGTGGGCCACGCGTCGTATCGCCGCCAATTAAGGCAATGCCATAGTAATCGGCCGCTTCAAATAAACCTTCGCTAAAACCACTGAGCCAAGTTTCATCGACTGCGGGTAACGTCAAGGCAAGCGTCATCCACGCAGGTTCAGCACCCATGGCAGCCAGATCAGATAAATTTACCGCTAAGGCTTTGTAACCTAAGGCAGCAGGAGGCATATCGGGGAAGAAGTGGACATTTTCGACTAAGGTGTCACAGGAGATAGCAATCGACTTGTTTTCTGCGGGTTGCACTAAAGCGCAATCATCACCGATGCCAAGCTTCACATCACGGCGAGTAGGGCCGCGGTTGCTAAAATAACATTCAATTAATTGGAATTCTTTCACTGTACAGTTTGGCACGACTTACATCGGCCACCTTTGTTAGCAATGAAAAACGGTATCCTAAGATACCGTTTGTCTTTATTACTTGCGTGCAACCAGTTTGTCGAGCAGTCCGTTAACAAACTTATGACTCTCGTCCGCACCGAAAGCTTTTGCCAACTCAATCGCTTCGTTAATCGCGACCTTGTAGGGCACATCTTTACGGAAAGTCAGCTCATAGGTCGCTAAACGAACTATGGCTTTCTCAACTGGAGACACTTCATCAATCGGGCGTTCCAGATGCGGGATGATCAGCTCATCCAATTGGGTTTTCTTCGTTGCAACGCCTGAAAATAGCTCACGAAAATAAGCTACATCAACACCGTCGAGACTTTGTTCAGTTAAAAACTCATGCTCAACATCGGCAATATTATTCCCGCTTAGTTGCCATGAATAGATGGCTTGAACGGCTAAACGGCGGGCCTTGCGGCGCTCAGAAGGCTTCATTATTTTTCCTACTATAACAACTGTTGTTCAAGTTCTTGCAGAACATTGACCATTTCAAGCAGACTTAAAGCAGCTTCGCCGCCTTTGTTACCCGCTTTGGTACCTGAACGTTCAATCGCTTGTTCAATGGTATCAGTGGTCAAAACACCGAAAGCAACAGGCAGATCAAATTCTAAAGCAACTTGAGCTAGACCTTTATTACATTCGCCTGCAACAAAATCAAAATGAGGAGTACCACCACGGATCACCGCACCTAATGCGATAATACCGTCGAATTTACCACTGGCAGCTACGCGACGCGCAGCTAGCGGCAACTCAACCGCACCTGGTACACGGACAACAGTGATATTGTCGTCGCTGACTTGGCCAAAACGTTTCAGCGTGTCAAGTGCACCTTCAAGCAAGCTCTCAACTAAAAAGCTGTTGAAACGCGAAATTACAATCGCAACTTTGGCATTTTTCGCTTCGATATTACCTTGAACTACGTTCATTATCTTACCTAATTTAGCTAAAGCACCCAGCTCGGGGCGAAAAGTGGCGACATGATATCACAGCCAATTGCCCAGAGCCCTATGCAAATTATCAGAAATTGTTAATTTTACTTTAGTGTAACTTTGGATTTCAGTCTGCCACATACTCAGTCACTTCAAGGCCAAAGCCCGAAAGTGAATGGTAACGTTTAGGCGAGCTGAGTAAGCGCATCTTAGTCACGCCAAGGCTGGCGAGGATTTGCGACCCCACACCCACACGGCGCGACGTCCCCTGCCATTTTGCAGAAGCAGGCGCTTGGCCTTGATCTTCGGCTTCAAAGGCTTTCACCTTAGAGAGGATTTCACAGGGATGTTCTTGATTCCCGAGTAAAACCAATACACCACCTTCTGCAGAAATACGCTCCATGGCTTTTTCGAGTGGCCAGCTGCGTTGCTGATCACGCTCTGAGTGGAGTAAATCGTTGAAGGTATTTTGCAAATGCACGCGTACCAAACAATCACTCTTCACCTCGCCTTTGACTAAGGCAAAGTGCAGTTGATTGTCGATAGTGTCTCTGAAGGTCACCATGTCGAATTCGCCGAAACGGGTCGGTAGTTTGCATTTAGCTTCACGCACAACCGTAGTTTCTTTGGTGTTGCGATACTCGATTAATGCAGCGATAGTGCCGATTTTGATGCCATGCAACTCGGAGAAAATCTCTAAATCTGGGCGACGTGCCATAGTGCCGTCTTCATTCAAAATTTCAACGATAACGCCCGATGGCTCAAGTCCCGCAAGACGGGCTAAATCACAACCCGCTTCAGTGTGGCCCGCGCGGGTTAATACGCCGCCGTCCTGCGCCATTAACGGGAAGATATGCCCAGGTTGCACTAAATCCGACGCTTTAGCCTCTTTAGCCACCGCCGCTTTGACTGTTACCGCGCGGTCGTGGGCCGAAATACCGGTAGTCACGCCTTCGGCTGCTTCAATAGAAACCGTAAAGTTAGTCGAGAACTGGGCGTTATTATTCGTCACCATTAAGGGTAGGTTTAACTGCTGGCAACGGGCTTTAGTCATGGTCTGGCAAATAAGCCCACGTCCATATTTCGCCATAAAGTTAATCGCTTCTGGCGTGACCATTTCGGCCGCCATGATCAAATCACCTTCGTTTTCTCTGTCTTCGTCATCCATCAAAATAACCATTTTGCCTTGACGAATATCTTCGATGATCTCTTCTATACTGTGCAGCGCCATTGTAGGACCTTATGATTTTGCTGTTATTATGAAATTCTATACCTAAATAACCTAAGCTGCCGATAAGCTTAAGTTAAATAATCTGCTCCTGTGCACTAACGCACAAAGCCGGCACGGGCTAACATTTCTAGGGTGACGCCGCCGCTCTTGCTGTCTTTGCCATCATAATTCATCAAGCGTTCCAGATAACGGGCGATCAAATCCACTTCGATATTCACCTTATCACCCGCTTGCAGGTCGATTAACGTGGTTTCACCTGCGGTATGCGGCACTATAGTCAGGCGGAATCGACTGCCATCCACTTCGTTAACCGTCAAACTCACGCCATCAATGGTGATGGAACCTTTATGGGCAATGTAACGCCCAAGCTCTGCGGGGGCGGCTAACCAAAACTCGATGGCTTGACCACGCACTAAGCGTTGCTCAACCATAGCAATACCGTCAACATGGCCGCTGACCATGTGCCCGCCTAAACGTGTGGTTGGGGTAACGGCTTTTTCAAGATTTACCTTAGTGCCCACTTTGTAGTGAGCAAAGCCAGTTAGACTCACGGTTTCGGCAGAAACATCGGCCACATAACCGTCGGCTAATTGCTGCACAACCGTTAAACACACACCGTTGGTGGCAATACTGTCGCCTAAACGCACATCGTTTAAATCCAGTTTGCCGCTCGCCACGGTCAAACGAATATCATCGCCCTTGCGTTCAAGCTTTCGCAGGGTGCCAACGGCTTCAATAATCCCAGTAAACATGGTTAACTCACTTATTCGATAAAGAAGTAATAAGGCATAAGACTCAAGGTTTAACGGTTATCTTGCCCTAATTAAATGAAGAAGTATCAAGCATAACGCTCAAGGTTAAACGGTTATCTTGCTCCAATTCGATTTAGATAAAGAGGTATCAGGCTTAACGCTCAAGATTAAACGGGTATCAGGCCCTAATTTGCGCTCATCGACCAACATTAATGCAGGAATTTGCGCCATGGTTTGATAATCGGGTAGCTGCAGCAGATTACGCCCTTGCCCGCCGAGGATTTTCATCGCTTGGTACAGCACTAATTCATCGGCCAGCCCCTGTGCTAAAAATGCGCCAGCTAAAGTTGCACCCGCTTCCACCAGCACGTGATTACAACTTTGGCCTAAATAGCTTAATAGCTCAGGTAAGGATACGCGACCTGCAATTGCAGGTAACACGAGGCAACTCACATGGGAGGGCAATTGTGCTTGAAACTCTGCGGGATAAGCCACGGTCGAGACCAAGAGTATGGGCGATACGATAGCCAAACAGGCAGCCGATAACGGCAAACGGGCGCGACTGTCGAGTATCACCCTTAATGGCTGCAGTAATTGCGCCTCAGTTATACTGTCTTTTATGCCGCCAAGTTCTTGATATCGCACATTGAGTGAGGGATCGTCAGCCAGTATGGTTTCAATCCCAGTGACCAAGGCGCAGGAACGTAAGCGTAAACGCTGCACGTCGCGGCGAGATTCAGGGCCGGTAATCCATTTAGACACACCGTTAGACAGCGCGGTTTTACCATCGAGACTCGCAGCCAATTTGACTGTAACTCTGGGTAAACCTGATTCCATGCGCTTCATAAAGCCTAAATTCAAGGCATAGGCTTCATCGCGATGTAATCCCACATCCACTTCAATGCCTGCGTCGCGCAGCATTTGAATACCGCGACCAGCCACTTGCGGATTAGGATCTTCAACCGCTACCACCACACGTTTAACGCCAATATTGATCAGCGCCAAGGCACAGGGTGGCGTGCGGCCATAATGGCTGCAGGGCTCTAAGGTGACATAGGCCGTTGCGCCGCGGGCGTGTTCGCCAGCCATACGTAGTGCATGCACTTCGGCGTGGGGCTCACCCGCTTTTTGATGATAACCTTCGCCAACGATCTGATTATCTTTAACGATAACGCAGCCCACACTGGGATTGGGTCTCGTGGTGTAAAAGCCTTTGCGCGCCAATTGAATAGCGCGGCTCATCATTTGGGTATCGAGTACGGACCAACTTATGTTCAAGCTCATGTTCAACCCTGTTGTTAAAGGTTTCGGCTTTCACCAGTCTTGTAAATCTGTGTTTAAAACCTGTCTTGCAGAAGCAATTAATCAAAAGCCTCTTTTAAAGCTAGCGCAACCAGACAGGCCACAAAAATCGAATAACTACTTTTGCAGTTTGGCGATGGCTTCACCAAATTCAGATACGTCTTCAAAGGCGCGGTACACAGAAGCAAAACGTATGTAGGCGACTTTATCTAGGCTCATCAATTGCTCCATCATCAAGTTACCGACCATTTCTGATGGCACTTCTCGCTCGCCAGTGGCGCGCAGGGTCGATTTGATTTTACTGAGTGCTTGCTCGATTTCATCCATAGACACAGGGCGTTTCTCAACGGCGCGCAGCATGCCACCTTGGAGTTTTTCTTCATCGAAGGGTTGGCGTGAACCATCGCGCTTGATCACCCTAGGCATGACTAACTCGGCACCTTCAAAGGTGGTAAATCTTTCATGGCATTCGGTGCATTCTCGGCGACGGCGCACTTGATGGCCTTCCGCCACTAATCGAGAATCGATGACTTTAGTATCTGTCGCGCTGCAAAATGGACAATGCATTGAGCCTCCTGCCAGTGAATGACGTAAAGCCGTTGGCTTTACTATGTTATCTAAGGTTAGCCTGTTTGGTTTAAGTCTAAGATTTTAGCAATAAAAATGGCCGCTTAATGCGGCCATGGGATTTTATCCTATTTATGGGCTGAGGTTAACCACCTGATGCTTGTTAGGCTCAGCACCACAAAAAGGAGACTATTTACAGATTAACCGTAAACAGGGAAACGTGCGCACAGTGCCAATACTTGGCCTTTAACACGCTCAATCACTGCAGGATTGTTAGCATCATCAAGGATGTCACAAATCCAGCCAGTCAGCTCTTTCGATTCCGCTTCTTTAAAACCGCGGCGCGTAATCGCAGGCGTACCGATACGCACACCTGAAGTCACAAAAGGTGAACGTGGATCGTTTGGCACTGAGTTTTTGTTCACGGTAATGTTAGCGCTACCTAAGGCGGCATCGGCTTCTTTACCGGTTAAGTCACGACCAATCAGGTCAACTAGCATTAAGTGGTTGCTGGTTCCGCCAGAGACGATTTTGTAACCGCGCTCAAGGAACACTTCAACCATTGCTTTAGCGTTGTTAACCACTTGCTGTTGGTAAACTTTAAATTCTGGCTCTAGGGCTTCTTTGAACGCCACCGCTTTACCAGCGATAACGTGCATCAATGGGCCACCTTGACCGCCTGGGAATACCGCAGAGTTCAACTTTTTGTACAAGTCTTCATCGTCAGCAGCAGATAGGATCACGCCACCACGAGGACCCGCTAAGGTTTTGTGAGTCGTTGAAGTGACAACGTGTGCGTGTGGCACTGGGTTTGGATAAACGCCAGCAGCAATAAGACCGGCAACGTGCGCCATATCGACAAATAGGTAAGCACCTATTTTGTCTGCGATTTCACGCATTTTTGCCCAATCAACGATACCTGAGTAGGCAGAGAAACCGCCGATCATCATCTTAGGCTTGTGTTCTACGGCCAGACGTTCCATCTCGTCGTAGTCAATTTTGCCAGACTCGTCGATACCGTAAGGAATGATGTTGTACAGTTTGCCAGAGAAGTTAACCGGTGAACCGTGGGTCAAGTGACCACCATGAGCTAAGTTCATGCCCAGTACGGTATCGCCAGGTTTTAACAATGCCATGTAAACCGCGCTGTTTGCCTGTGAACCTGAATGAGGTTGTACGTTAGCGTAAGTTGCGCCAAACAGTTGTTTAGCACGTTCAATCGCTAAGGTTTCAACTACGTCCACATACTCACAACCACCGTAGTAACGCTTGCCTGGATAGCCTTCAGCGTACTTATTGGTTAACTGTGAACCTTGCGCTTCCATCACGCGTGGACTGGTGTAGTTTTCAGAAGCAATCAGCTCAATATGCTCTTCTTGACGCAGAGTTTCGTTCTGAATTGCGTTAAACAGTTCCGGATCATAATCTGCGATATTCATATCTTTTTTCAGCATTGCTTACTCCAGCTGCCAATTCTTATAGGTAGGGTTGCGCGGTATTCTACTCGGAACGCGACCACAATCCCAGTATTTGAAACATGAAATTCCTAGCGTTTTAGCTTGAACTTGGCTCATTGTCGAGTTGAGTTCGGCGTGCAATCGAGTAGAATTAGCCGCATCATTAGTCACTTAAGATAGAGAAAAATGGCTCAGTTTGTTTACAGCATGCTGCGGGTGGGAAAAATTGTTCCGCCTAAGAAGCAGATCCTTAAAGATATTTCTTTAAGCTTTTTCCCCGGCGCCAAAATTGGTGTACTCGGCCTTAACGGTTCAGGTAAGTCGACACTACTGCGTATTATGGCGGGTATCGACACCGAAATTGAGGGTGAAGCGCGCCCAATGCCGGGATTGAAAATCGGTTACCTACCGCAGGAACCTAAACTCGATCCAACCCAAACCGTGCGTGAAGCGATTGAAGAAGCCGTCTCTGAGGCAAAAAATGCCCTGACTCGCCTCGATGCCGTTTACGCAGCCTACGCCGAGCCGGATGCCGATTTCGATGCCCTTGCCAAAGAGCAAGGTGAACTCGAAGCCATTATCCAAGCCCAAGATGCCCATAACTTAGATCATATCCTTGAGCGCGCAGCTAACGCCCTACGTCTACCAGATTGGGATGAGAAAATCGAAGTGTTATCCGGTGGTGAACGTCGCCGCGTGGCGATTTGTCGCTTGCTGCTTGAAAAGCCTGAAATGCTGCTACTGGACGAACCGACCAACCACTTGGATGCGGAATCCGTGGCTTGGCTTGAGCACTTCTTGCAGGAGTATGCTGGTACTGTGGTCGCGATTACCCACGACAGATACTTCCTCGACAATGCCGCTGGCTGGATTTTAGAACTCGACCGCGGTGAAGGTATTCCGTGGGAAGGTAACTATTCTTCATGGCTTGAGCAGAAAGACGCCCGTCTGAAACAAGAATCTGCCACCGAAAGCGCTCGCCAAAAGACCATTGCCAAGGAATTGGAATGGGTACGTCAAGGTGCCAAAGGCCGTCAGTCTAAGGGCAAGGCTCGTATGGCGCGCTTTGAAGAACTGAACACTAACGATTACCAAAAACGTAACGAAACCAACGAGCTGTTTATTCCGCCCGGACCACGTTTAGGTGACAAGGTTATTGAAGTGAATAACCTGACCAAGTCTTACGGTGACCGTGTACTCATCGACAACTTGTCGTTCTCAGTACCTAAGGGCGCAATCGTCGGCATTATCGGTGCCAACGGCGCGGGTAAATCGACCCTGTTCCGCATGTTATCCGGCGCAGAAAAACCAGACAGCGGCAGTATTGAGCTGGGTGAAACTGTGCAACTGGCCTCGGTTGAGCAGTTCCGCGATTCGATGAATGATAAGAACACCATTTGGGAAGAAATCTCCGGTGGTCAAGACATCATGCGCATCAACAACATGGAAATCCCGAGCCGCGCCTATGTGGGCCGCTTCAACTTCCGTGGTGGCGATCAGCAAAAAATCATCGGCACACTATCGGGTGGTGAACGTAACCGCGTGCATTTAGCCAAACTGTTGCAAGCGGGCGGTAACGTGTTACTCCTCGACGAACCGACTAACGACTTAGACGTTGAAACCCTGCGCGCACTGGAAGAAGCGATTCTGGAATTCCCAGGTTGCGCTATGGTGATTTCGCATGACCGTTGGTTCCTCGACCGTATCGCGACCCACATTCTGGATTACCGTGACGAAGGCCAAGTGAACTTCTACGAAGGTAACTACACAGAATACTCGGCATGGTTGAAGAACACCTATGGCGCCGATGTGGTTGAGCCACACCGCTTGAAATACAAGCGCATGATTAAGTAGATCTAGAATCTAGTCAAGCATGTATCTGAGGAGTTTAACTCGAAAAGGTTAAGCTCCTTTTTTATGGCATCCCGTTACGCTATAAGTGCCGCAAGCTTTGGCACTATTTCAAACTGGCACTATTTCAAACTAGCAAAGTAGGCCACCAGCATATCCATCATCACTCTTAATGCGGGCTGCATATGTTTGCGAGATTGATACACGCCATATACTCCAAGGGACTGCGGCTTAAACTCAGTCAATAAAGGCACCAACTGACCCGAGTCTAAATAGGGTTTCGCCGCCCATAGCGGCTGCATCGCAATCCCCTCTCCTGCCAGCGTGGCATTGAGCACCACCATGGAATCATTGGCGCTGAAATTACCATTCACAGGCACATTAAACGCCTTGCCTTGGTTTAACTTAGGATCTGAGTGCTGCACCAGAGCTTGTCTTGCAGCTAGATCGGTTTGATAAAAGCGCCACATCACATCGCCAAAGTAGGAATAGGTTAAGCAATTATGCTGGGTCAAATCTTCGGGATGCAGCACAGCCGCGCGCGTAGCAAGGTAACTCGGTGCAGCGCACACCACAGATTCGCATTCACCTAAACGCCTCGCGATAAGATTGGGATCGAGTTCATTGGTGATGCGAATCGCCAGATCAATCCGCTCGGCGACCAGATCGACGGTTTGGCTACTCACGTGGATATTCACACTCGCCTGCGGATAACTGGCTAAGTATTGGCGCACCACGGGCGCTAAAATCTGATGCGCCAAAAACTGGGAGCAACTAATGCGCAATAATCCGCGCGGAATCGCCACCGCAGCATGACTCACCGCTGGCACTTCATTTGCCAATTCGAGCAGTCGATGGCAGTAATCCAGCACTTGCTCGCCCGCTGGTGTTAAGCTGAGGCTTCGCGTCGAGCGATGCAATAACCTAGCGCCGGACCATTCCTCCATTTCACTCAAGTAACGGGTCACCATAGAACGCGACATATCTAATGCATTGGCGGCGCTTACCATGCTGCCGCGCTCAACAATAGTCACAAACACCTTAGCCGCTTCGAGTCTATCCATGATTTATCTCCACTCACGTTCAATCAATAACGTTTAATCACTCACTTTCAATCACTCGAAGGAACACTCACATACTCGCGCCCCACATGAATAATAACTAAGAGTACATCCGGCCATTCGTCCGATTAATGCAACAAACATGGGCAGATACTCGCATTTATCTATTGATTATTGCAACCTATACTTAACTCACTTTTTGCAGCAGCTGCAAATCAATGAATGCTAAATCGAACCTTTTTACTCTTTCATCCTGTGACTATAAGTGAGCCAAAAATGAACACATCGACCTATGCTATACGCAACACAGTTAACGCCACATTGAAGGCCTCGTCTAAAATCAGTCTAGCCGCTACCTTACTGCTAGCGGGACTCGGCGCGGTCAATGCGGCACCATTGCAAGTGAGCCATTTTAATCCTGGCGAGAACAGCATCTTTGCGGTGTCATCAAGCTTTATCAGTGGCGAACACGAAATGATGTTAGTCGATGCGCAGTTTCAAAATAACGATGCCCAAACCTTGGTTGATACCATTAAGGCCAGCGGTAAAAAGCTGACTCAGGTATATATCAGCCATAGTGACCCTGACTTTTATTTCGGCTTAGCCGTGATTAAAAAGAATTTCCCCGATGCACAAATTGTCGCGACTCAAACCACAGTCGATGCCATTAAAGCCTCAATGGAAGGCAAGCTCGCCTACTGGGGTCCGATTTTAAAGGACAATGCGCCAAGTGAATTAGTGTTACCTAAGGCGATTCACAGCGACACTTTCACCATCGACGGTGAGCAAGTGATTATCGAAGGTTTTAATGACAAACACCCTAAACACACTTTCCTGTGGGTGCCATCGGCAAAAACCATTACAGGTGGCGTAGAAGTATTTGATAACACGCATGTTTGGATGGCTGACACTCAAACTACCGCAGAGCGTCAGGAATGGTTAACTCATTTAGATGCGATGGAAAAACTGCTGCCGACCACAGTGATCCCAGGACACTATTTAGGCGAAGCGCGATTTGATACCCGTGCCATCGGTTTTACCCGTGAGTATGTAAAGGCCTTTGAAGTCGCAGCAAAAGCCTCGAAAGATTCAGCCGAATTAATCCAAAAGATGCTGGCGCTATACCCACAAATGCCAGCCGATGCAGGGCTTGAGATCAGCGCCAAAGTTATCATGGGCGAAATGACCTGGCCTATGTAATCCCAGCACTAATATCTTAGCGATGGGGACAGCGAGTTAGGCATAAGTGAGAATAGTTAAAGGCAGGCACGTGAGCAATTGCGTGCCAGTTCTTACCTAAATAACAGCATCTACATAGCTGCACTTAAATAATCCTATCAATAGCCATATCTACAGCAGTACCACGATCGCCATTTAACTTTAAAATATCAAATACTTAGATCGTAATTTTGCAATTTAAGCCAAAAGGTTTAACACTATGACTACCCCAACAACTCCTTCTGCTAGCACGGCCAGCAGCACACCTGCGGCCAAAGTGCGTACTCTGCACGCGATTATCGACCCTTTATGTGGTTGGTGTTATGCCGCAGCGCCGTTACTCGATGCAGCCGCAAAAGCTGGCTTTACCATTAAGCTCCACGGCGGCGGTATGCTCACAGGCCCAAGACGCAAACAAATCGATGCCAACTGGCGCGACTATGTTATGCCCCACGATCTGCGCATTAGCGAACTAACTGGCCAGCCTTTTGGTGAGAACTACTTTGATGGTCTGCTGCGCGATACCACAGTCGTACTCGACTCGGCGCCCCCTATAAAAGCCATGCTCGCAGTCGATGCGATGGGCGGCGACAGTTTGGCCTATCTACACTCATTACAACTGGCCCATTACCGCGATGGTCACAGCGCCAGTGATGAAGGTAATCTCGCAAGCTTAGCCGCTGAACTTGGGCTCGACCCTATAAGCTTTGCACAGCATTATGCCCAAGGTGACGACAAGCTGTATGAGCATATTGTTGAATCCAGAGCATTATTGAATTTGATAGGCGCCCAAGGTTTCCCTTCGATGGCTATAGAGGATAATGATGGCAACATCACCGCCATTAATATCAATCGCTTCTACGGCCAACCCGCCCAGTGGTTAAGCCATCTTGAAGCGCAATTTGAGTCATAATCATGCCAATGCTTAATGATGTTTCAACAGGTTCATTAGTGAGTGAGCTTGCTCAGTTAAGTCTTATAGAAACAGCAAGGCAGACTGATGCGAATCTTGCACTGGTTAAAAGCACCTATGAGGGAAGTAGCTCAGCCGAGAACGCCAAAAATCTTCAGCATGCCTTAGCGAGTGACGCACGCTGGACAGAGGCGGCAGGTTTTCCCTATGCGGGCACTTACGTAGGCTTTAGCGCGATAGCCACCAAGGTGTTCGCTCGCCTCGAAACTGAATGGGATAACTATCGGGTCGATATCGAAGACTATGTCGCCCAAGGCGATAAGGTTTTTGCCTTCGGCACTTATTCAGGTACCTATGTCAAAACGGGCAAGTATTTTAGCGCCCGAGTCGCCCATTTATGGAAGATACACAGCGGCAAAATCGTCAGTTTCGAACAGTTTGTCGATAGTCATACCGTAGTCAATACCATGTAATTGCCAATACACATAACAACAGTTATGCACGATAGAAATGCCATGATGCAATAACTGAACAATGAGGCGGGCAAGTTTACTTTAGCCCGTCTCACGACTTGCCGATGTTAAGCCTTATCCGTATGATTTAGTGTTTTGAATATCTTGAGCGCTTAAGATTAAGCCTTTGAGACTGAACGTTTGAAATTGAGCATTTGAGATTAACTTCGTAAAACTACACATTCGAAGCCTCATCAACTCAAGTGTCTAAAATGACAGAATGAATAACTAAAACAAGAACAAGGATGCGGTCTAATGCGAATCAATTCGATGCCAGTCGGGGCCCACCCCATCACACTCTCTAATACCCGACTGAGCCGAGCCAGCCAATGGATAATGAAGCAACATAGAAAATTCACGCCCCTATTATGGTTTGTTACCGCGCTTCCCTTTGTCTCACTCTCCTTTAACTCATTCGCGGCCAATACCAGTGAAGCCGAGCCAGAACTAAAGATTCAAGAAAGCAGCGTCACCGATGGCCCTTATGTGTTTTTAAACGATACTCAACAAGACACTGCCTATTGGATTTGTCAGAGTGAGCTTAAACAAACGCCGATTGCAAAAGCGCAGTTAACCCGCCCTGCCAGTTGCGGTGAATTACCAAAGCCCCATCTTCACACACTAGCGGCCACCGTTGAGCCCGATACCTTTACTCATGTCAGCAAAATTGTCGCCCTTAGCGATGTGCATGGCCAATTTGATGTGATGATTAACTTACTAAAAGCCCATAAGATTATCGACAAAGATAACCACTGGGCCTTTGGTGACGGTCATATGGTGATGACGGGCGACATGTTTGACCGAGGTCATCAAGTCAATGAAGTATTGTGGTTTTTATATACCTTAGACCAAAAAGCCCAAGCTGCGGGCGGACGCTTACATCTACTCATGGGCAATCACGAGCAAATGGTGTTTCGCGGCGACTTACGCTACGTCAACGAACGCTATCAAGTCTCGGCAGATTTACTCAAACGCAGCTACGATGCGCTCTACAACAAAGACACCGAAATCGGCCAATGGCTTCGCAGCAAACATACCTTAGTCAAAATCAATAATATCTTGTTTATGCACGGCGGCATCAGCCCTGAATGGGTCGAGCGTAAATTACATATCGGCGAGGCTAACCAACTCTTTCGTCAGCATTTAGATGATAAAAAAGCCGATTTGAAAAAGGATGATTTACTCAACTTTCTGTTTTTTACCAATGGCCCGACTTGGTATCGCGGATACTTTAAAGATGAACTGAAAGAGTCGGATATCGATAGCATACTGAACTATTTCAAGGTAGAGCATATTGTCGTTGGACACACATCGCAGGAGCAAGTGCTTGGTCTCTATCACAATAAAGTCATTGCGATAGACAGCAGCATTAAGAATGGTCAATCCGGTGAACTCTTGCTTATCGACGCCGGCAAACTCAGCCGCGGTCTGTATCAGGGTGAGCAGGTTTCGCTATAAGACACCTCGCTAATCTCTTCACCATAATATGTGAATACCCTAGCGCTCTAATGCATGAATAAGCTAGGGCGCGAATGTATAAATAAGTAAGGGCAAACATGCACGCATCTTAGTATTCATAAGTTCGCCAGTTTCAATTAACTCTGACTATACTCAAGCCAAGTGCGACTCACCTCAGTGCTGGAGTGGAAATGGGGAAGCAATTACTCACATTATCTGGCTTTTGCTTGTTTATGCTCGGCTTCATCCAGCCCGCATTTGCGGGTCGAGAACTTCATTTAGTCGCCACTAACTACCCTCCTTTTTATGCCGATGCCTTACCCGAACAAGGCGGCGTCGCACAAGTCGTCAAAGAAGCCTTTAAACGCCAAGGTTACAATGCCAGCCTCAAGTTTTATCCCTTCGCTCGCGCCGCCTTACTCGTTAAAACGGGCCAAGCCGATGGCATCATTGGGCTCTGGTATCGTAAAGAGCGTGAGCAATGGGCTCAATATTCTGCGCCTATCCAACCGGTGCAAATTGTGTTTTATAAACGTAAAGATGCGCCGCTGAGTTTCAGTCAGCTCTCAGATCTCAAACCCTACACGATTGGCATAGGCCGCGGTTACGCTAATCCACCCGAAATCTTCGCCGCTGGGCTCACCACCGAAGAAGGCAATTCGGATGAAATGAACCTCAAGAAGCTATTTTTAAAGCGCATCGACTTAGTCTTGATTGGCCATAACTTAGCCAGATACTTAATCAAAAAAGGCCCCGCTGAATATGACGATGCCTTTGAACAAGTCGGTCACCCCATAGCAACTGAGGTATTTCACTTAGGGGTGTCTTTGGCCGTGACGGATCATCAGCAGTTAGTGACGGATTTTAATCAAGGCTTAGACAGTATGCGCAGCGATGGTCGCTTAGCTTCTATTTTAAGCCAATTTCCTCAGGTGGAAACGACTCAAGCGCCTGTCGAAAAATCGCCTACAGAGGTCCATCCCTAGCGTCGAGGGTCTTCTCGCTCAGGCCCTTTGCACAAAAAAAAAAACAAAAGCTGCATTGAATTGTGCTCAAGGCTCAAAAAACACAATTTCTTTCATTTTCGTTTGCTTACCTTTACAAACTTTTACCCAACTCGGGTAGGTTATTCACTAGAATAGCGCCATTAGAGCGATCACCTTTTTCAACTGCCTTTGCGCGAGATAATAATTACAATGAAAAAAACCATTATTGCCATTGCCCTGCTTGCGGTTATCGCCACAGCGGTGAGTTTTAGTGATGTCCTTCAAGCAGCCAAACCCGAAAGCGCTCCCCACCTTATGCGTACCGTTCCAGTGGTCACGGGTGAAGTCGTTGAATATCCGTTAGCACAATCTATCTCGCTTATCGGCAAACTCGCTGCCGAACGCGCGGTGATCATCGCGCCGCAAGTCACAGGTAAGATTAAGCAAGTCGCCGTGACCTCAAACCAAGCGGTGAAAAAAGGCCAGTTGCTCATCGAACTCGATGATATGAAAACCCAAGCCGCCGTCGCTGAGGCCAATGCATTTCTCAACGATGAAAAGCGTAAACTCAAAGAATTTGAAAAACTGATCAGCCGTAACGCCATCACCCAAACCGAGATTGACGCACAAAAAGCCAGTGTCGATATCGCCCAAGCACGCTTAGCTTCAGCCCAAGCGGATTTACATTACCACTCGCTGATTGCGCCGTTTGCGGGTAATACTGGCCTGATTAATTTCAGCGAAGGCAAAATGGTCAGCATAGGCACAGAGTTAATGTCGCTGGATGACTTATCTAGCATGCGCCTCGACTTACAAGTGCCAGAGCATTTCCTGTCGCAATTGAGCATAGGTATGCAAGTGGCGGCCACCAGCCGCGCTTGGCCGGATGAAACCTTTACTGGCAAAGTTGTCGCTATCGATCCGCGCGTCAACGAAGAGACCTTAAACCTTAAAGTGCGGGTGCAATTCGACAACCCAAAAAATCGCTTAAAACCGGGCATGATGATGTCGTCCACTATCACGTTCCCTGCTATTTCAGCACCTATGGTGCCAGTACAAGCCCTTGAATATTCAGGCACTAAACGTTACGTGTACGTGGTTAGCACCGATCACATCGCCAACCGCACCGAAGTGCAGTTAGGTGCGCGTATCGATAACCAAGTCTTGATTGAAAACGGTTTAAAAATAGGTGACAAAGTCGTGGTGCAAGGCTTAGTAAATATGCGCGATGGCCTGAAAATCAATGAAGTGACGCTTGATGCCAAGGCATCTACCCGTGCGGCTGAGCTTTCAAGCCCAAAAGCTACGGAGACTAAATAATGTGGTTGTCCGATGTTTCGGTTAAACGCCCCGTCGTTGCCATCGTTTTAAGCCTACTGCTGTGCGTATTCGGCATAGTCTCCTTCTCTAAATTATCGATACGGGAAATGCCCGACGTCGAAAGCCCTGTGGTCACCATTAGCACCAGTTACTCGGGTGCATCGGCGGCCATTATGGAAAGCCAGATCACTAAGACCCTAGAAGATGAACTGACGGGGATCAGTGGTATCGACGAAATCACGTCGACCACCCGTAATGGTAGCTCGCGTATCACAGTGAAATTCCTCCTCGGGTGGAACTTAACCGAAGGCGTGAGTGATGTGCGTGACGCTGTGGCCCGTGCCCAGCGCAGGCTGCCTGAAGATGCGAAAGATCCTGTCGTATCAAAAGACAACGGTTCGGGCGAGCCCTCCGTCTATGTGAATTTAAGTTCGAGTGTGATGGACCGTACTCAATTAACGGATTACGCCCAGCGCGTGTTAGAGGACAGATTTAGCCTTATCAGCGGCGTGAGCTCCATCAGTATTTCCGGCGGCTTGTACAAGGTCATGTACGTCAAGCTCAGACCCGAGCAAATGGCGGGCCGCAATGTCACAGTCACCGACATAACGAACGCGCTGCGCAAAGAAAACATCGAAACACCCGGCGGCCAAGTGCGAAACGACACCACTGTGATGTCGGTGCGTACCAAACGCTTGTACTACACGCCAAAGGATTTTGACTACCTTGTGGTGCGTACCGCCAGCGATGGCACGCCTATCTACTTAAAAGATGTGGCCGATGTGGCTGTCGGTGCACAAAACGAAAACTCGACCTTCAAAAGCGACGGTATCGTTAACATCAGTTTAGGCATTATTGCCCAGTCCGATGCTAACCCATTGCTCGTTGCCAAAGAAGTGCACAAAGAAGTCGACCGCGTACAAGACTTCCTGCCCGAAGGCACTAGCCTAGTGGTCGACTTCGACTCTACCGTATTTATCGACCGCTCGATTAACGAGGTGTATAGCACCCTTTATGTCACTGGCGCCTTAGTGGTACTCGTGCTGTATATCTTTATCGGACAAGCGCGGGCGACACTCATCCCTGCGGTAACGGTTCCGGTATCGTTAATCTCGGCATTTATCGCCGCTAACATGCTAGGTTATTCGATTAACCTACTGACATTAATGGCGTTAATCCTCTCCATCGGTCTAGTGGTCGATGATGCGATTGTGGTGGTCGAGAACATTTTCCACCATATAGAAAAAGGCGAAGAGCCGTTACTCGCCGCCTATAAAGGCACCCGCGAAGTAGGCTTTGCCGTTGTCGCCACCACGGCGGTATTAGTCATGGTATTCCTGCCGATTTCCTTTATGGAGGGCATGGTTGGACTCTTGTTTACCGAGTTCTCCGTGATGTTGGCGGTGTCGGTACTGTTTTCCTCCTTAGTGGCACTGACACTTACGCCCGTGCTGAGCAGTAAATTACTTAAAGCCAACGTCAAACCGAATCGTTTTAATCGTTGGGTCGATCGCGGTTTTGCCCGCATGGAAAGCATCTATCGCGTCGCCGTTACTCGGGCGATTAAACTTCGTCTACTCGCTCCCTTAATTATTCTCGCCTGTATCGGCGGCAGTGCTTGGTTAATGCAACAAGTGCCGTCACAGCTCGCGCCGCAGGAAGACCGCGGTGTGTTGTTCGCCTTTGTTAAAGGCGCCGAAGGCACCAGTTATAACCGTATGACAGCCAACATGGACATAGTCGAAGACAGACTCATGCCCTTGCTGGGTCAAGGTGTGCTGCGCTCCTTCAGCGTGCAAGCCCCCGCGTTTGGTGGCCGTGCGGGCGATCAAACGGGCTTTGTGATCATGCAGCTTGAAGATTGGGGCACACGCACCGAATCCGCACAGCAAGCGCTTGGGATTATTAGCAAAGCATTGAAGGACATTCCCGATGTGATGGTTCGCCCTATGATGCCAGGCTTTAGGGGCCAATCGAGCGAACCGGTGCAATTTGTGCTTGGTGGTTCGGACTATGCCGAACTCTTTAAGTGGGCGCAGGTGCTCAAAGAAGAAGCCAATGCCAGCCCTATGATGGAAGGCGCCGATTTAGACTACGCCGAAACCACGCCTGAGCTTATTGTTACTGTTGATAAAGAACGCGCGGCGGAGCTTGGGATCAGTGTCGATGACGTCTCTCAAACCTTAGAAGTGATGCTCGGCGGTCGCACCGAAACCACCTATGTGGATCGCGGCGAAGAGTACGATGTGTACTTGCGCGGTGATGAAAACAGTTTTAACAACGTTGGCGATCTTAGCCAAATCTACATGCGTTCCGGTAAAGGCGAATTAGTGACGCTTGATACCGTGACCCATATCGAAGAGATTGCTTCGGCACAAAGATTAAGTCACACCAATAAGCAAAAATCGATCACCCTCAAGGCTAACGTCAGTGAAGGTTACACCTTAGGTGAAGGCTTAAAGTTTCTTGATGCTAAAGCCATTGAATTATTACCTAAGGATATTTCCATTGGTTACACCGGCGAATCCAAAGACTTTAAGGAAAACCAAAGCAGTATCTTTATCGTATTTGGTTTAGCTTTACTGGTTGCTTACTTAGTCTTAGCCGCGCAGTTTGAAAGTTTTATCAACCCGTTAGTGGTGATGTTTACTGTGCCTATGGGCGTATTTGGTGGCTTCTTGGGTCTACTGCTCACCAGTCAAGGGATTAATATTTACAGCCAGATCGGCATGATCATGTTGATTGGTATGGTGACCAAAAACGGTATCCTTATCGTAGAGTTTGCTAACCAATTGCGTGACCGCGGTTTTGAACTCGATAAAGCTATTATCGATGCGTCATCCCGTCGTTTGCGGCCAATCCTAATGACAGCCTTCACCACTTTAGTTGGCGCTGTGCCGTTAATTTTCTCGACGGGCGCAGGTTCAGAAAGTCGTATCGCTGTGGGTACTGTAGTGTTCTTCGGTATGGCATTCGCCACCTTTGTGACCCTACTCGTCATCCCTGCCATGTATCGATTAATCTCGGCAGCGACCCATTCACCGGGATATGTTGAAGCTAAGCTCGAAGCGGCCATCAAAGCCCAAGAATTAGCAGCACAAGAGTTAGCGGCACGAGAAGCGGCAAAGCAGCAGGAAATCGCGCCTAAAGCCTAGCGCTTCACGCCTACTCATAAGTGTAAATAATCACATAAAAAAGCCAAGACACTCAGCGCCTTGGCTTTTTCTCATTTACGTCTTAAGCATTTTTTACTTTATTGGCTAAGCCTAAATGTAAACCTAAGCCAACACAAAGCAGTGCACTTAACGTAATCACCATACCTAAATGGTGAACGATTCCCGTGCCGCCTAAACCCAGTCCCAACAGAATGTAATAAAACAGTCCGAAAAGTGCACCAGCAGAGCCTGCAGAGGTACGGTAGTTTGCCAGAGCCGAGCTAAGTATGTTCGGAATCGCTATCCCGTAAGCAATCACAATCAAAAGCATAGGCGCTAAAAAGTAAACATTGTTCAGCCCTAAAACAGTCGATTGGAATAGCCAAATACCCAAACCACCAACAAGTGCGATAGCACTGGCGAAGCGAACCAACTGGGCGCTAGCGTAGCCTCGACCTTGCAACATTTTATTAGCATAACTGCCAAGGAATGCACCAAAGCCCAATAGCAAGCCACTCGTACCGAAGGCAAGCGTCGATAACCCTTGCGCCTCAAACATAAATGGTGCCAGTGAAAAGTAGCTGCACCACATCAGGTTAAACGCCGCCACCAGCAAGGTGTTTTTAATAATACCGCTGTCGGTAAGCATCTTAATCGCTAACTTGCCTATCGCGATTTTCTGGGTGTGTGCGGGTTTGGTTTCGGGTAACAATTTTACCGATAAAAACAACAGCACTATGGTAGAAACCATCAGTGCGACAAACACACCTTGATATCCCCAATAGGCACTGAGAACGCTGCCTAATAGCAATCCGATAACCGGGCTAATTCCAAGTGACATTCCCATCACCGAAAAGACTTTGGCTAATTCTTCGCCGCTGTAGCTGTCACGCATCATGGTTTGAGTAATCACAGAACCCACTGCCGCACCGAACGCCGACAATACGCGGGCAAGCAGCAATAGGCTAAAGTCGCTCACCATCAAGGCTAAGGCTGAGCCAATGGCATAACAGACTAATCCCGCGAGCATGGCTTTGCGGCGACCAATAATGTCGGCTAAACGGCCCCAGCAAAATACGCCGATGGCAAAGGCAATAAAGTACACAGATAAAGTTTGCGATGCGCCGGCAATCGACACGGCAAAGCTTTGTGCAATATTAGGCAAGGCTGGGCTATAGATGGTTTCCATTATTTGCGGAAACATCATTAGCAGCACAGCGAGCCCTAATGGTGGTTTTATATTCATGATTTCGATTCAATTTCAGTAAACCAAATGAGCTGGTTAACCCAAATGTCGCTCCATACTTGTCAAAGATGGCGCAGTATAGATAGAATCCACACCAGACAATTATCAACACTTAGACAAAAAACATCAAAAATAGGACAAAATGGCCTTTATTCTACCTGAACAGCAATTTAATCCAGACCAGCTGGATAATCTGGTCATTGGCATTGCCGCAGATATGGGCGAGCACGACTCGGGAGTGCATTACCACAGAAAAGCACAACTGCTGTACGCCCCCACTGGCGTGATGAGATTCACCCTAGCCGATACTCAAATGTTGTTACCGCCAACACGTGCGGCTTGGTTGCCAGCTGGCGTTAAGCACAGCGTCACCATGCGTAATGTGGTTGCCTATCGCTCACTCTACTTTGAGCCAGAGACCGTCACTTCATTGCCCGATAAAGTCACTATTTTCCATGTAAACCCGCTACTCAAAGCGTTAATCGACACTATGTCGTTTTGGCCATGGGACAAACCAAGAAGCACTCAGCACAATGCCTTTTTGCTGCTCTGCGAAGAATTGGGCAATGCCACGGAAGAAAATCTGGCTTTACCCCTCCCACAGGATAAACGTTTAACAACCTGGCTTGCGCAACTACAGCAACATCAGAAACCGCCAGCCAATCTTAAGGATATGGCAGTAGAAATCGGAGCCAGTGAACGCACAATTAGCCGCATTTTTAGCGCACAAACGGGAATGGCTTATCAAGCATGGCGCCAGCAATGGCGTTTACTCTCGGCCATTGAACAATTGGCGGCGGGGAAATCGGTGGCGCAGGTGGGCTTTAATTTACACTTTTCCAGCGACAGTGCCTTTATTAGCTTTTTTAAGCAATATACCGGCACCACTCCGGCGCAATATTTTAAATCCCCTAACATTTAGCCAAATATCCAATCCCGCGAGAACAACTCTGGTGAGGCAATTTCCCCGCTCAACCGAGAGCTGTACTTTCCATTTAGCGCCCGTTGGCGACTTGCTGTGTTATAGTGCGAGAAGTCTTTTCCCAGATCGAAAAATACGAATCCCTTGAAAAAAATCGCTTTATTTGTGGATGTACAAAACATCTATTACACCTGCCGTGAAGCCTATGGCCGCCAATTTAATTACCGTAAATTATGGCAACACTTAGGTTACGAAGGAGACATAGCGTTGGCCGTGGCTTATGCCATCCACAAGGGGGACGATGGGCAGTTAAAATTCCAGGACGCGTTAAAGCACATAGGCTTTGAAGTGAAGTTAAAACCTTTCATTCAGCGCAGCGATGGCTCGGCCAAAGGCGACTGGGATGTGGGGATCACTATCGATATTATGGAAGCGGCGAGTGAAGTGGATACTGTTATCTTATTGTCTGGTGATGGCGATTTCGATTTATTGCTGCAAAAAATCCATCAAAAATATGGCGTTGAAACCCAAGTCTATGGCGTCCCTACCCTGACGGCTAAATCCTTAAGGGATGCAGCGTCTCAATTTCACCCCATCGATGAAGCGCTCTTGCTCTAGCACCTATAAAAATGCTGCTATCAATCACGACAGCAGCATCTTAAATTCACTATTTTAGCCATCAAAGTTACAACACATCTAATGATAGGTAATGTCCGAATACATAGGTGCGAGACGTTTTAGGAGGGTATTGCGGGTCGATAATGGTATGTGTTGCTCCTTCATCGATTCAATTAAATGGCCGACTAAGGCATCAAAATCCGCCTGAGTAATATTCAACCCTTGATGACTCAGTGCCATATTTTCACCGTGATACACACAACCGCCATCAGCAACCAGACAAAAATGCTCAATGGCGCGCTCACGAAATAACGCGATATCCGTCTCTTGGAAGTGATGCACTATGCGTGGATCGGTTGCTATACGGGCAAGTAAGCCATCGACAATCGCTGATAAACCAGCTTCACCACCTAACTCTTGATATAAGGTTTGCTGGCTTGAGTTGCCATTATTTAAGTTAACCTGTGGCGCCGATGATTCAGCCGTTTGCACTGCGCAGCCAGTGAAAAAAAACAAAGCGGCGACAGGCAATAGCTTCAGCAATAAACGACTCATAGTGTTCCCTCCACCGACACATACCAACCTTGCTGATCGGCAAAACCCGCAATACTGCCTAAATTCGCATAAGCCGTGACCACGGAAAGATGCTTATTGATAAACCAAGCTAAAAACACATCCTGCCAATCATCTTCACGGGCAAAAGCTAACTCATTGGGTTTCTGACGATATTCGATACCCAACGCCACATTATCCGTCAGCAATACCGCCACAGACGCTTCGAGCACAAACTGGTAATCATTACTGGCTAGGGTACCAAAACCCAATAAACCTGTCTGATTCGCCTTGGTCGCGCGCACGGTACCATTAAGTAATAAATTGCGCCCCGCCACCGCATCAAAAAACACTTTGCTGGCCGCAATATACACATCTAACCCCCAATCATCCCGCGCCCCAACCGCCTGAGGAAGCGCAAAGTCATCGACTCTTTTATACTGGGCACCTAAGGTGATTTGCGGCATAGCCGTATAAAGTAACTCGCCGGCAAGCTTGTATTTTACCCCAAAGATATCTTGGCCTAACTCGCCGCCCATAGTATCTAAATCAAAGATTTGCCGCGCAACGCTGAGCTCGAATCGATTATCAAAACTCAAGGAAGCGCCAATCACTTTCAGCGAAAAGTCATCAACATAAACGCCTGTCGCCATCGCCGTAGCGGACCATTCATCGCTACTGCCATAACCGTTGATCACCGCCCACGGCACTATGCCACCGCCAGCACTGCCCTCAATCGTCGTCCCGCCGCCAGTCGCAACCACGCGGCTACCTTCGGCAAACGCAGGAACTGTGCCCAACAGTAAACACAGGCAAGGCAAAGCCTTCACATAATTCCAAGCTAATGAATTCAACTTCAATGCATTCATGGCAATGTTCACTCGCTACTCCGCTATATTCTTTCGAAGACGTCTAATTTTAACGCCTTTTGTGCGCTGTCTTGGGCAAATTAACTTATGTGTCTGAGGGATTTGCATGGTTAAACGCTTCAAACCACAGATCAAATTCAGCCGCTTTTAAGGGTTTTGAAAACACATAGCCTTGGATGATGTCGCAATTGAGGTTACGCAGGATTTCAACGCCTTCTGGTTCCTCAACCCCTTCAGCCACAACGGTAAAACCTAGGCCGTGGATCAACTGAATGCTTGTGTTCACTATCATCACATCTTGGCTATTCGTGAGCATGTCTTTGATAAAGCTACGATCAATCTTCACTTCATTGACGGGCAAAATTTTCAAATAAGCTAAGGATGAATGCCCTGTGCCAAAGTCATCGATGGCGACGGATACACCCATGTCACGGAATCGCTGCAATACGCTCACCACAGTTTGTGCATCTTTCATCACAGCGCCTTCGGTAACTTCGATGCAGAGTGCGCCGCTTGGCAGATTATTATCTTTTAATAAACTAGCAATTTGATTCGGCAAACGGGTATCGACTAAATCATGGGCCGACAGGTTAATGGCCAGTTTTAGCTGCATACCTCGCTGCTGCCATGCGACTAATTGTTTAATCGCCTGCTTCAACACCCATTGGCTGACGATATCAATGTTGCCTGAATTTTCAGCGAGTTGAATAAACTCATCGGGCGGAATAAACCCTAAGGTTGGATGCTGCCAGCGGATCAGTGCCTCGGCGCCAGTACACTGATTTAAGTGTAAATCCACCTTAGGTTGAAACACGAGATAGAGTTGGTTTTGCGCCAAACCTATGGGTAAATCGCGGATAATAGTCAGCTCACGCTGGTATTTCTCATCGGCACCCTGACGATAACTGACGATGCGTTGCTCCTCGAGACAGGCTTGATTGAGGGCGATTTCGGCGCGGCGCACTAACACATCGATATCGGCACCGTTGCCATCGATTTCCAGTAATCCCGCCCGCACGGTAAGAGAAATATTTGAGCCTTGGATTGGAAATGGCGACTCCAACATATCCAATGACTTCAGCAAATGTTCGGGACGAATCCCTTGGCTATACAGGAGTAAAAAAGAGTCGCCGTCTAATCGCGCGAGTAAATCCGGTGTGGGGGCTAATTGCTCTAAACGGCGGGCAAAAAGCACCAACAAGGTATCGGCGTTGGCAAAACCGATAATGTCGTTGATATGGCGAAAATGTTTAATATCCAGCAATACCATAGCGCCGGATAGCTCATTTTTAAGATCCGCTAAATGCTGTTTTGCCGCAAAACGATTGAGCAATCCCGTCAAACTGTCGTGGCGGGATTGATAGACTAAATCCTTTTCCCGCGCTTCAATATCGTCGCGCATCAAGGACAAACTTTTGGCCAACACCCGCAGTTCTGCTGGCGCACCTTGAATACTGCCTGGCTGCTTACCTTGACCAATTTTACGGGCATAAGTTACCAGTTGATGAACGGGCTCAGTCAAACTGCCCGACAACCAAATCGCAATCACAATCGCCAGCGCTAAGGTCAAGGCAAAAATCAGCAACATATTATTGCGTAGATGCTGATAACTTTGCTGCCACTTGAGGTTTGACTGATGCAGTAGGGCTAATTGGCTGCCGTTATGATCATAAAGTTTGATCGCCATGGACAGATAATCCACGGGAATGTTCTCACTGGGCATTTTCAGTAGGCTGGGGAATAGGCTCGCCTGCTCTACCACACTGCGCTTTTCATCGTCGGATAAGGTTGACGCGATTTCGGTGCGACCCGTGGCTTGATTGACAAAGCTCACATCGATACCGGTAATGGCTTTAGCTTGTTGGGCGACTTTCTCATCCAATAGGAACCCCATTCCGACCCAAGCAATCAAGGTCGGCGCCTTCACGGGCTGCAACACAAACTGATAGCTGGCATGATCAAAATTGAGGATAGCTAAAGCATTGTTATTGCTGGTGGTCATATCGAATAAGGATTGAATGTCATCCTGAGTGAGTCCGGGCAGACTCGAGGTCAAGAGCTCTCCTTTTGGAGACAATAATACTGCAGCGTCGGCGCCGATACGAGAGCCGTGATTAGATAACACTGACTCAATGGTTTCTTGCTCGCCGGTGGCAATCGCGCGCTTAAAACCAAAATCGGCACTGAGCACAGACAAACTTTGGCTGAGCTGAATACCGCGATTCGAAAGGACTTCGAGAAACACATTGGCACCAATATCGAGGCTTTTCTGTTGCTGTAAAAAGTTGTCCCTTTCGGTCGCCGTCAATACGGAAAATGCCGTGGCAAACTGCACTAGAGTCAGCACAATAAAGAAAACTAAAATCAGCCGTGCGCGAAAACTATTTAGCATGTAATGGCTTGCCTTGAGCATCGTAGTGGCCAAATCCCGATGGCGGGGCTGACGGTTTAGCTTGGCGCTCAATGTCTAAGGACAAACTGAGTTGATTCGCGCCAGTAGTTAGCATTAGCTCAGTCGGCTCGGAGGCCGCCTTCTGCCATGGATGCCAGAGTTTGACTTTATATTGACCGGCCGTAAGATCCTTAAACTGGATCTCACCTTTTTCGTCCGTCACCGCAACAATTGGGCTATCCGCAACATAGATAAATGCCTGCATATAATCGTGAATATTGCAGCCAAGTGCGACTAAACCGGGTTTATCGAACTGAATCGGCGCTTCGGCTTGGCCCACATACAGTTTAAGTTCGAAAGGTTTCGCCTCGGAAAAGGAATACACATGGTGACGAGTGCGATCTAGATTAGGAAAATCCACCTTGGCGCCCTTAGGGACCGCCAACACAAAAGGGATAAAGGTTCGATTTTTTTGTGACATTTCATAATGTCCAACAGGCATAGCCTTATCGGGCATCACTGCTGGGATCAACTCCACGACAGTATCGGCAATCGCCTGCTGCTGTAAATCCACCAGCTTAATATTGAGCTCAGCGGCCATGACTTGAGGCGTCAGAGAGGCAGAAACACTCAGAACTAGAGCAAATAAAGCGCGATTTAAGATCATCAGTTACCTCGGGCATAGTGATGCAAGGTCAACAAGTACCTTAGCTGAGTACGGCGTAAAACAAACTATTTTTATTCGTCTGGCATTGTACATCACTAATATATCGAATATTCCATTGGAACCTATAGAAGAGCGCCAAAACAGTAATCATTCTAATCGTCCAACTGCCATTACGCATGAAAGTGACCACAAATAATGGATAAACAACATCATATACACATTTCAAGCACGGATAACCACAAGCGTATAAATCAGTTATGGCGCTTACTGAGCTCAAATATCACTGCGAGCTCATTGCCTGAATAAAACAGTTGAATCTAGCCAACATAGGCCCGCCATGAACAATAAGCAATATAACTAACACACTGATCTGGCAAATGACTTTTTGTTGTTCATCGGCAATTAAAGCAAGCCCATATGCTTCTGACTCTATCCATCTTTGACTGAAACTTTACCGGCAATCTAATCTCAACTTATCCCAACTAAAGATAGTCAGGTTTCATATTTTTCGCCGCGAACAAACAAAAATGGCCTACTTGATGTAGGCCTTTTGTACACATTTATCCATCGCGGGAAACAAGCTTAACTGACGGTTAGCTCTTTTTGCTCTTCGGCTTTTTTACTGCCTCGCTTTGCCAGTGCGTAGTAGAACAAAGGCGTTAGGATAAGGCCGAACACTGTCACCCCAATCATACCGGCGAATACTGCAACGCCCATGGCTTGACGCATCTCGGCGCCTGCGCCAGTGGAGAACACCATAGGCACGACTCCCATAATAAAAGCGATGGAAGTCATCAAGATAGGACGTAAACGTAATCTTGCTGCCTCTAATATCGCATCCATAGGTGCCATACCGTGATCTTGTTTCTCTTTTGCGAACTCGACAATCAAGATAGCATTCTTGGTCGCGAGTCCCACCAGCACTATCAGGCCAATTTGGGTGAAGATATTGTTGTCACCACCGTAAATTAACACTCCACTTAGGGCTGAGAGCAAGGTCATTGGAATGATTAAGATAATCGCCAATGGCAAGCTTAAGCTCTCGTACTGGGCTGCGAGCACCATGAACACCAGCAAGATCACCAGCGGGAAGACTAACAAGCCCGTATTGCCTGCTAAGATTTGCTGATAGGTCAGCTCAGTCCACTCGTAGGTCATACCGTTTGGCAGCGTTTCGGCGAGGATTTTCTCAATCGCTGCCTGCGCTTGGCCAGTACTCACACCAGCTGCTGGGCCACCGTTGATTTCAGCGGTCGTAAAGCCGTTATAGTGCATCACTCTGTCTGGGCCTGAGCTTTGGCTGACGTTGATAAACGACCCTAGCGGGATCATATCACCATTCAGATTCGGCACCTTCAGCTGACTTATCTGCTGCGGGCTTTGACGGAACGCCTCATCGGCTTGCATATTCACCTGATAGGTTCGACCGAAACGATTGAAATCGTTGACATAGGTCGAGCCCATATAGGTTTGTAATGTCTGGAAGATTTGATCGAGCGACACTGCCTGCTGTTTCGCTTTAGTTCGATCAATATCCAGTTCAAGTTGTGGCACGTTCACCTGATAGCTAGAGAAAATTCCGGCTAACTGAGGATCGGCCCACGCCTTGTACATCACTTGTTGGGTCACCTGATACAAGGCCTCATAACCAAGGTTGGCTCTGTCTTGAATTTGCAGACGGAACCCTCCTATAGTGCCGAGGCCTTGCACAGGTGGCGGCGGGAAGATGGCAATAAATGCGTCTTGAATACCAGCAAACTCTTTATTCAATTGTCCAGCAATGGCATTCGCCGACAGCGCTGGACTCTTACGCAATTCAAAATCATCAAGCGCGACAAACACCACGCCTGAGTTAGGACTATTAGTAAAACCGTTGATGCTAAGGCCTGGGAAGGCAATCGAGTGCGCCACACCAGGGTGATTAAGGGCAATCTCAGACATCTTTTTGATCACGGTATCGGTACGTTCGAGGGATGCCGCATCGGGCAACTGAGCAAACGCCACTAAATACTGTTTATCTTGACCCGGTACATAACCCGTTGGTGTATGAGCAAATTGCACGCCCGTTAACGCTACCATGCCTAAATACACTAGGCCGATAATGCCACCAAAACGGATCACTTTACGCACTAACCAACCATAGCCATCGGATGCACGGCTAAATAAGCGGTTAAAAGGCATGAACAACCAACCACCGAGCAACTTGTCCATCAGACGGGTTAAACCATCCTTCGGCGCATCATGACTCTTGAGCAATAATGCGGACAATGCCGGACTCAAAGTGAGTGAGTTAATCGCCGAGATAAAGGTCGAAATAGTGATAGTCAAGGCAAACTGTTTATAAAACTGCCCGGTTAAACCACTCATAAACGCCGTAGGAATAAACACCGCCGCTAGCACTAAGGTGGTTGCCACAATCGGGCCAGTCACTTCTTTCATCGCCTTTTGCGTTGCCGCAACAGGGCTTAAACCAGCGGCAATATTACGCTCGACGTTTTCGACCACCACAATTGCATCGTCCACCACAATCCCGATGGCGAGCACGAGTCCAAACAGCGACAGTGCGTTAAGCGAGAAGCCGAGCAAATGCATAAAGGCAAAGGTACCAACTAACGATACAGGCACAGCCACCAGCGGAATAATTGAGGCGCGCCACGTTTGCAAGAACAGCACTACCACTAACACCACCAGCAACACGGCTTCAAGCAAGGTTTTCATCACCGCCTCAATCGAGCCGCGCACGAACACGGTTGGGTCGTAAACGATTTCGTACGTTAATCCTTCGGGGAATCCTTTAGACAATTCAGCCATTTTGGCGCGCACATCATCGGAAATCTGAATCGCATTTGAACCCGATGCTTGGAACACAGGAATCGCCACGGCATCTTTGTTATCCAGCAGTGAGCGCAGCGCATAGCTTGTCGCACCCAGCTCGATACGAGCTACATCCTTCAAACGATTCACTTCACCGTTTTGACCGACTTTGATGATGATATCTTCAAATTCAGACAGTTCAGTTAAACGGCCTTTCACGTTAATTAAGAGTTGGAAGTCAGCACTACCACTTGGCTGAGCACCTAAACTGCCCGCTGCCGCCTGTTGGTTTTGCTCACGCACGGCAGCAATAATGTCCGCAGGTGATAAACCCAGCGCCGAGACTTTATTCGGGTCGAGCCAAATACGCAGGCTGTATTCCCCAGCGCCAAACAAGCGTACCGCGCCCACACCTTTAATCCGTGCGAGCTCATCTTTAACGTTCAGCGCCGCATAGTTAGACAAATACAACATGTCATAACGGTTATCCGGTGACAGCAAATGCACCACCATGGTGAGGTCCGGCGATGACTTTTCGGTGACTATGCCTAAGCGTTGCACTTCCTGTGGCAGACGCGGCATAGCGCGATCGACTCGGCTCTGCACTTGGGTTTGCGCCCTGTCCACATCCGTGCCAATGGCAAAGGTGATGGTCAAGGTCATGCGTCCATCGGACGTCACTTGCGATGACATGTACAACATGTCTTCGACGCCGTTGATTTCCTGCTCCAGCGGCGAAGCCACGGTTTCGGCAATCACTTTAGGGTTAGCGCCTGGGTAGTTAGCGGTCACCACGACTGTGGGCGGCACAACTTCAGGGTATTCAGTGATCGGCAGTTGCCAAACAGCAATCGCCCCTGTGATAAAAAACAGCAGTGAGAGTACGGCTGCAAATATCGGTCTTTTAATAAAAAACTGCGATAACATGGTGTTCTATTCCTTAACCGCGGCTAGCCGTTTCGACCGCTTGCGCCGTCAAAGTATCTTGGTTTTTATCTAGGATTAACTGGGCTTGGCGTAATGCTTCGAGCTTGTCGCTATCAACCATTTCAACCATGTGCGGATCAATTTGCATCTTAGGACGCACGCGCTGCATACCGTTGACGACGATCTTATCTTCGGCCATCAAACCTTGGGTCACGATGCGCAGTCCTTGGACTTTTTCGCCTAAGGTCACGCCGCGATATTCAACTAAACCATCGGCGCCCACCACTAACACAAACTTATTATTCAGATCTGTGCCAACGGCTTTATCGTCAATCAAGATACCTTCATAAGCGCCACTACCTGCGGTGCGAAGACGAGCAAACAATCCAGGCAATAAGCTATTGTCTTCATTGTCAAAAGAGGCTCTCACGCGAATGGTACCGGTCTGTTTATCCATCGCATTATCCACAAAGTCGACCATGCCGATATGTTGATAATCACGCTCATTGGCTAAGGCCATGTACACAGGGTTGTCGCCAGCGCGGGGATCATTACGTTTCTTCTCGGCCGTTAATTTCACGTATTTAAGGTAGGTTTGCTCATCCACATCGAAATAGGCATACATGCTGGCGGTAGAGACTAAGCTAGTCAGCACACTCTGCCCTGCGGTGACATAATTGCCCGCGGTGACATTCGCGTAGGACACGCGGCCATCAATCGGTGCTTGCACTTGGGTATAAGCTAAATCAAGCTCGGCGCGCATCAGCGCCGCTTTCACCGAAGTCACTGCTGCCGCGGTCTGACGTTTGTTCGACTCACGGGTATCGAGTAACTCGGCGGATACCGCTTTTTGGTCAAACAATTTATGGGCTCGTTCGAAGTCATTGGTGGCCAGTTGCTCAGCAGAGAGTGCGCTAGCAAGATCTGCTTTTAACCGGGCCACTTCCGCTTCAAAAACACTGGGATCGATGCGGAATAACACCTCGCCTTTTTTCACTAAGGCGCCTTCTTTAAAATTCACTGAGTCAATATATCCAGATACACGTGGGATAAGGGTGACACTTTCTGGCGCCTGTAAACGGCCGGTAAACTCGTCCCATTCGGTCACTCGCTCATGCAATACTTGAGCGACATCCACCATAGGCGCACTCGGTGCTGGCCCCTGCTGCGCTGTTTGCTCACCACAAGCAGAAAGAACGAAAGCGGCCACAGCCGTTAACATCATTATTCGTAAGGGTTTATTGCTCTTCATATTACTATCCTCAAAGTGGCGGGCATGTCACGCTGTTCGAACCACACACATTTAAATACCGACTGGTAAAAAATATTCTGTACTGAACGGTAATATATAGCGTAAAATGACTCTGTCAACAAATTTATGTACCGATTGGTATTAAATTAAAGGCGCGCACTAACCTTCACTTTGCAATGCGCCCTTAGGCGGTAAGCCACAAGTTTGATCTTCAACGCATTTTTATGAATATTGAGGCGAACGCTGACTGACACGGATTGAATGCTGAACTTAGGTGACAGCTTGAATGACTAAGTAGACAGATCCCCTTAGTCAGTCATCAGTCAGCAAGTGTGGCTGGACACGGACTAAACCCATGTCTATCCTAGGGGCAATTGAGAATTGAGGAGCCTAATGATGTCAACCGTCACCCCGACGCCCTGTGTAGGTCGCCCACGTGCCTTCGACACTGACGATGCATTAGCCAAAGCCTTAGAAGTCTTTTGGCGCAAAGGTTTTGAAGGTACGTCGTTAACCGATTTAACCCAAGCTATGGGCATTAATAAGCCAAGCCTTTATGCCGCCTTCGGCAATAAAGAACAGTTATTTCTCAAAGCGATAGAATTATATGAACAACGCCCCTGTGCGTTTTTCTATCCCGCACTTGAGCAGAAAACCGCCTATCTGGTGGTCGAGTCAATGCTGCTCGGGGCCGCGAGCTCTTTGGTGGATAAAAGCCATCCGCAGGGATGTTTGATTGTTCAAGGGGCATTAACCTGCAGTGAAGCAGGGCAAGCGATTAAAGACACTTTGATTAATCGTCGCCGCGACGGTGAAATCGCCCTGTGCGAACGACTGCAACGCGCCAAAGATGAAGGGGATTTGCCCTATGACGCCGATCCCTTGCTGCTTGCCCGTTATGTCGGCACTGTGTTGCAAGGCATGGCGGTACAAGCAACCAGTGGGATTTGTCCGGATGAATTGCGCAAAGTGGCCGAGCTAGTGCTGGCTAACTTTCCGCGCAATGATGAGTCCTGAACCATAAATCCTAATGCATAAATCCTGATGTGCACAAACAATAACCCCAGTCGAGTCCTCACTTACTGGGGTTTTATTTATGCTTTGCTTTATTTCTGTCCAACCATTTACTTGTGCACAACCAAGAGTTCTCTAAACAGTTGTCTGAGTCGTTTCAACAATGGCAGGCTGCTTTTATCTTGATGCTGGATCACATCAACGTTTGCATACCAGCCTATCTGCTCAAACTCTATAGGGACCCGAGTCAAGTTGCCCGATAAAACTGAGGTGGATGCCATGTGCTCTGGCAACAGACACCAACCATGGCCCTGTAATGCGAGCTCCAATAACACATAATAGTTATCGGCATACCAAACATCAGGACTGAACGCCTGCTGAAAACTGCTAGTTTTAGTATTACGTGAGCGGATGCATAATTGTCGATACAGTCGCAATGAGTCCATGTTCGGTGCAACTGATTTCGCTAAGGGATGCGAACTCGCCACATAAAGATCGAATTCAATCACACCAATACTCTCAAAATCGATACTACTTGGCATAGATAATTCGCTAAAAATCAGTCCTGTAGATGCTCTTCCCGAATGCACCATGTCGATAATATCTATGCTTGAGGCACTGAGAAATTCGAGTTCGATATTAGGAAAATCACTTTCTAACAACCGTATGATTTCCGATATTCTCTGTATCGGAATGCCTTCATCCACCGCAAGGCACACTTCTGAAAATTGGCTACTGAACAGTGATAAGGCGGTATGTTTGAGTCTACGATGTTGAAGAATCGTCGCTCTTGCGTAGGGCAGCAATTTACTGCCTTCGGCCGTTAAAACCGGATAACGACCCGAACGGTCAAATAACTCAACTCCACAGTCAATTTCAAGATTCATCACATGCTGGCTAATCACGGACTGTGCTTTCTTAAGTAGCCTTGCGGCATTCGAAAATGAACCAGATTCTACGGTTTCCATAAAGGCTTCGAGTTGTTCGAGACTAAACATATCGCTTTTACCGATACTATCTAACTATTAGTTATCCCTATACTAGATAAAATTATGGCCATAGTCACATTGAATGAATGGGAAATAGCCATGAAAACGACAGAACGTATCTTTAACGCCTTACTCTTTGAAGCAATTGCCCTCGCGATTATTATCCCGGTTTCTGCCCTCATATCAGGCAAGGGAACCAGTGAGCTTGTCATAGTCGGTATCGCTTTGAGTCTTTATACCGTGGTATGGAACTACTTCTACAACCTAGGATTCGACAGGGTATTTGGGGCAAATCGAGAGCAACGCACTTTAAAAACCCGAATACTGCATACCTTTGGATTTGAAGGGGGACTTATTTTCATTAGCATACCGACCATCGCTTGGTTTCTACAGATAGGTTGGTTGGCAGCTATGGGCTTAGAAGCGGTTTTTTTGATCTTTTTCTTCTTCTACAGCACCCTATTCCATTGGTGCTATGACAAGTATCAGCCCTATAAGACTTGGTTTACTATGCCAGCCACTAAGGCCAAATAGTATTGCTAACATCAACACACATCACCATCAAACGAACCTCACTCAGCACTTTAGCGGTTCGTTTGATGACAGTTTTGAGGTTTATCGATTTTATTTTATTTAACAGAATCCTAAGTCAATTCATTCGTTACCCAGCGCAAAATCTCACTTAAAAGCGGAAAATGGAGGTTGCTGAAATACCCTATAAACTTCACAAAAGTACTAACTATCTGTAATTAATATTCAAATCATTAGTCTAGATACAATTCTTTATGCTATAAAAGCCCATATATTAAGCAGGGAGATGGCAGCAAAATGCGTGTAGGGAACAGAGTGAGGCTCAGGATGCAGCAGGCATTAAATTTGCCCTCAGCATTAATACTTGGCGTCGTTTTATTACTCGCATCTATGGTTTACAACATGGCACTCGCCCAAGAAAGCAATGCCGTGCCCTCAGAATCGCAGCCTCAGGCGATAACCTTAGCTGCAGAAGACAGTTGGCCGCCCTTTGCCAATCAGTTTGGCCAAGGTATTTCCCACCGTTTAATTCAAGCCGCCTTTAAGCAGTCGCATATTGAAGTAAATAGCTTAGTCGTGCCCTATTCTCGTGCCTTGATGATGGCAGAAAAAGGCGCAGTAGACGGGGTATTTAATGTCACCCGCGAGATTAGCACCGAGCAACGTTTTATCTTTGGCAAAACCCCACTGCTTGTTGCTACCGCATCATTTTATCAAAAGAAACAAAAACCTATATTGGCTGACAACAAATGGGCACTACCAAAAGGCGCGGTTATTGGAGTAATTAAAAGCTATGAATATGGCGATGAGTTTCCCAAATTAGTCAAACAGCAACAGCTCAATATCGTCACCGTAGCTAATCAGCAGCAATTAATTAATTTATTGTTGATTGGACGCATAGATGCCGCCTTAATGTTCGATTTAGTCGCGAAAGAAAACCTGAAAAAAATGGGCGTAGATGATGACGTCATTCCTGTATTTGCTAACCATAGCAGCGATATTTTTTTGGCCTTCTCGAAGAAAAATCCACAGGCACAGACCTTAGCGACCCAACTCGATGCGGGCTTATCACAGCTAAAAGCCACTGGCCAATACGAAAAATTACTCTTAGTCGCTGACTAATCCCTATCGCTGCGAGCGAATGATCTCTTGATTCACCCAATATAATAGCTGCTTGATGGCCTTAGACAGGATCTGATTCTGGCGCACAATATAGCCCAAACTGGTTGTAGGAAATTGTGGCAGAGGAGTCACTTTAGTGGTCAAATTCGCCTTAGTATAAACCGAAAATTCCGGCACTATCGCCACCCCAAACCCCGCCTCGGCCCAATCGATTTGCGCATCTACACTGCCCACCTCCATAATTCTGTAATTCGGTAAATTCAGCGACGGCAGTGCGGGATCGAGCAATTCGCGAGTTCGCGTATCGTGGCCCAGCAGAATTAAGGTGGGTTGCTCGGCTAAGGGCGTATCTACAGAAGGCGTAGCCTGTTGCCATTGTTGTAAATTGTCCCCGATTGCACACCATTTAATCTGTTGTAGTTCAGTAAAATGCAGTGGCTGACTCTCCTTTTGCGCGATCACAAACCCTAAATCCGCCTCGGCATTGGTCACTAACTCAGAAGCTTGGGATGAGGTAGTATTGAGCAGCGAGAAATCAATCCCAGGGAACTCCGCCTTAAAGAGCTGAAACGGCTGGATCAACAATAACCGCGAGATAATGTCGCTGGCGGCGATGGTCAAGGTACCCTGACTAAGGTCGTTAATCGCATTGAGATCCGCCTGACAGATTTGTAGCTCCATCAAAGTCTTTTGACTCGTCTCCAACAGACGAAACCCTGCCTGCGTTAATCGAAAGGGATTACGATCAATCAACTTGACCCGAGTGCTTTGCTCTAACTGCTTAATATGCAAGCTAACATTGGGCTGCGTCATGTGCAGCGCCGTGGCCGCTTTGCCAAAATGCTTATGTTCAGCCAAAGTCACAAAAGTCTTTAACCAATTTATATCGAGCATAAAACCCCCTATTGCAGAGTATTAGCGTTAATTATCACCAATGATATATGAAATCCTTATTGAGATGATAACCATAATTAATTTCTCTTATTCAAATGACGGGTCTAGCATAGCGTCTTAATCAATGTGGAGATGATGTTATGCCGTCTATCGTGGTTGTGGGTGCAAATTGGGGTGATGAAGGCAAAGGCCGCATCGTAGATTATTTAGCCGCGGATGCCGCTGCCAGTATTCGCTTTCAAGGCGGTAACAACGCCGGACATACCGTAGTCAACGACTATGGCACCTTTAAATTACACCAATTACCGAGTGGCATTTTCAACCCTAACTGCATTGCAGTATTGGGCCCTGGCATGGTGATCAGCCCAGAAAAGCTCAGCGTTGAAATTGCTGAAGTACAAGCAACAGGTGTTGAAGTCAAATTATGCATTTCTGACCGTGCGACCCTGTGCTTACCTTTACATGCATTAGAAGATACCTTAGAAGAACAACGTCTTGGCGATTTAGCCTATGGTTCAACCCGTCAAGGGATTGCACCTGCCTATGGTGATCGCGTGATGAAAAAAGGCATTTTAGTCGGTTGGTTAAACCAACCTGAAGTGCTGCAAGAACGTATTCAATTTATGCTCGACTGGAAAATGCCACAATTAAAGGCACTTTATCCAAGCTGTGATTTTAATCAAACTGCCGCTGAAATGACTGCATGGTTATTAGAAGTGACTGCGCCATGGCGTCCATTTATTTGCAATGTGACTGAGCCATTAAAAGCATTACAAAAACAAGATGCAAGCTTACTGTTTGAAGCGCAATTAGGTGCTGGCCGCGACTTAGTGTACGGCGAATACCCTTACACCACCTCATCAAACGTGACTGCGGCTTACGCAGGTATCGGTAGTGGTTTACCTGCGCTACGCCCAGAGCGCGTAATTGCGGTAGCGAAAGCCTTTAGCTCATCAGTAGGTACAGGCACGTTAGTGACGGCAATGGAAGAGCAAGACGCGTTCCGTGAAAACGCCAACGAGTTTGGTGCAACCACAGGCCGTCCACGTGACATGGGTTACTTTGACGCTGTTGCCACCCGTAATGGTGTTGAGCTGCAAGCGGCAACTGAAATTGCCCTGACTAAGATTGATTGCCTATCAGGCATGAAAGATCTGAAAATCTGTGTTGCCTATGAAGGTGAGCACACTGAGAACCCAATTTGGCCACAAACTGCCGCGTTGAGCCCAGTGTATGAGCAAATGCCAAGCTGGAGCGAAGATATTACCGGTTGTCGCACTTTTGAGAGCCTGCCAGTGGCCGCACAGCACTATGTTGAACGTATTGAAGCCCTAATGGGTGTGCGCGTTAGCATGGTTTCTGTTGGGCCTGAGCGCGATCAAATGATCATTCGCTAATCGCTAAGTTTACCCCAAGCCATATTGACTTAAGTGAATATGGCTTTTTACTTTTATGTTTACCATTGAAAAATCACGCCAGACCTTAGTCGCTGCAATTGATATATCGAGCACTAACTCTCTGATATTCAAATATTGCCGCTAAATGAAATGGCATTACTCTTCAAATACGTATTTATCTATCATACCGACCATACGGCCAATTTCGGGTTTAGTAATAGTGTCATTCGCCCCCAATGCTATTGCCTTTATACGGTTATCCTCGCTCATTAGGGAAGAAAACATCACAATCGGCATGTGTTGATATGCCTTGGATTCTCTTAAGCGTTTAACCAGATGCATCCCATCCATGCGAGGCATTTCAACGTCCGTGATTACAGCACTGACAAAGTCTGAAATAGAGGCATTATCTTGTTCAGCCAGACTCTCAAATTCCATTAGCATTTCAAGCGCATCACCACCATCTTTAGCAGTAATAATGTTATAACCTGCACTGCGGAGCGTATTTTCAATCATTTTGCGAATAAAAGCGGAGTCATCGACAACCAGAATGGTTTTCGCTTCACGTTTTGCCAGCATTTTGTCATTAATCAGCACGCTCCTGTCGAGGGTGACATCGTACTTATCCATACTCAGCTCGGGATTGATATCGGCAATGATTTTCTCAAAATCCAATATCATAATCAGCATGCCATCACGGCGAACCACGGCAACGACACAATCATTTTCACCCGCTTCTAAAAACTGACTCGGCGATTCAACTTGCTCCCACGACACCCGATGAATGCTGCGAACACTATCGATTAAGAAGCCATTAATCATCTTATTAAAATCAGTGACGATAACGACCTTATGGGTTAAATCCTCCGGTGTCGATATGCCTAGCCAACCGGCAAGATCGACTAAAGGGATTAGCTTTTCTCGCAACGAGAACACCCCCACCATATGCGGTTGTGCATTGGGATAGTCGGAGGTTTCTGGCACCCTAATCACTTCCCGCACTTTGGCGACATTGATCCCGTAATGACAGACTTTATGGCCGCCGTTAGGGAGAACCTTATGCAGATGAAACTCAATAATCTCGAGTTCATTTGTGCCACTTTCGGTCAATATTTCTGATTTTTTTATTTCGCTCATATGAAGCTCTCAACCTAGCAAATCAACATAAGAAAGGTATTCCAGCTATCAGTATAGGAAGGGATTAATGAGTTAGGCACGATAGTGCGATTTTACTGCCTGATTAGCGTGATATTTCTTGAATATGAGTTGTTCACAGATTGATCACGGGCTTACTTTTGTTTAAAGAGATAAGCCGCTAAACTAATGCGCCATAATACTCCCTAGAATAACCTTAACCCCATGCCGCAATTTAGCCCGACCTTTTCCTTTCCAGTGCAAATCTACTATGAAGATACTGATTTTTCTGGCGTGGTGTATCACCCCAACTTTTTGAAATACTTCGAGCGTGCCCGTGAGCATGTAATTGGTGCGGAGCGTTTAAGTGCCTTGTGGCAACAAAACCAGCTGGGTTTTGCTGTGTATCGTAGCGATATGCTGTGCCATGAAGGGGTGGAGTTTGCCGATATTATCGATGTGCGCACTCAGTTTTACTTCGAAAGTAAGTACCGCACTGTGTGGCAGCAGGAGATTTGGCGTCCACAAGGTAAAAAGCCTGCCGTCACCGCCACCATTGAAATGGTGTGTATGAATCAAGCTCGCCAATTAGCGCCTATGCCAGCGGAGTTAATCGCTGTTTTAAGCCAAGGTTTTGCCTCAAAGGTGCAAAACTAATACGGGCGATTTGACTAAAGTGATAATGAATATCGTTAGAGCCCCGTAGGAATGGGGCGAGCAACGACTCATTAAAGCTGCCCTAACGTTAATTGATGTCGGATTTACTGGGTCTAACATTACTCAGAGTTGGTTTAATGAATGGCTGATTTAAATGTGATGCAGCTTAGCCCAATTCATTTCAAGTTCGGCGGCACGCATAGGTTTAGCGTAATACATACCTTGTAGGGTATCGACGCCCATAGCGACCAGCCTATCTCTGATCTCAAGGGTTTCGATCCCTTCGACTGTGACTTCATAACCTAATTTTTTAGCAATATTGATGCTGGCTTCGAGGATATATTCCGATGGTTTATCTTGCTCGAGATCCTTTAAAAAGGCTTTATCGATTTTGACTTCATTAACGGGTAGATGCTTCAAATAAGCCAATGAAGAATGACCGGTACCAAAATCATCAATCGCGAGCCTAACCCCTAACGCACGAATTTTATCTAAGGTTTCGACCGCCTTAGTTAAATCCGCCATTAAAGTACTTTCGGTAATTTCAATCATTAAAGATTCAGGTGGAAGCTGGTAATAAGCTAATCTCGCCGCAATTTCTTGAGGCAAGGTTTCATTGTCAAGATCCCGTGTAGAGAGATTGACTGCGACGCACAATTGTATTCCTGCCGCGCGCCATTTTGCCTGCTGCGCTAACACTTGGTCGAGTGCCCATTGGCTCACTAAATCAATCATGCCAGCATATTCGGCTAAGGGGATAAACTCGCCAGGAGAAATAACCCCAAGCTCGTCGTGCTCCCAGCGCATCAAGGCTTCAACCTGAAAACACCGTCCCGTCGCAATATCCTGTTTCGCTTGATACACCATATACACTTGATTGCGTTGTAAGCCTTTGGGCAAGCTATCGATAATTCTCAGTTCTCTTAACTGTTGAATATCATCATTCTCGGCATAGTAAGCAATCGCACTACGAGAGTGGCGGGCTTTCTTCAGCGCCAAATCGACGCGACGTAACATCTGGCTCGTGTCGGCGTGGTGTTCATGTAAATGCACACAACCGATTTGAAGTTTAACGCTGACTGGCGTGTTCTTAATGCTAAAAGGCACCTGCAAGCGGCCTCTCAAATGGACTAATTGCTCCTCAGTCAACGCTTGCTCGTAATATAGGCAGAACTCATCGCCATTGAGCCGTGCGATTAATCTTGGAGATAAACTTAAGCTGTTTAACCGTTCTGCAAATTGCTTTAGCAAGATATCGCCAAATACAAACCCAAAGAGATCATTTACATAGCGAAATCGATAAATATCAATCAGCACTAGCGTCCCTTGAGTCAGTGGCATCATAGAGGCCAGCGTACGTTTAAGGCCGACGCGATTCACTAGTCCAGTCAACTTATCTTTACCTGCGCTTGCGGGTAAGGCCTTCAATAACTCATCTAAGGTATGGTACAGAGGTGCAAACTCTTGGGGAACAATGCCAATGTCTAAAGCTTGGCGCTCAATCTTTTGTTGCTCTAATTGGGTACAAAGTTGTGCTAAAAACTTTTGTTGTGACCGTAGCGACCTATATTTTGCCTGCAATATATACAATGAAAATATCAATAAAATGAGCGAAGCAACGACTAACCCGATTTCGAACATACCTTGGCCTCTGCTTTACCGCGTAAGCTTATTATCAAATGGCACTGCAGTTGAGTGCCTAAGCGCCATTTGAGTTCCATTTAGGCCTAACGATTATTGGTAACTTTCTCTAATTGAATGGAATTTTTCCATAAATTCATCACTGGCTAAATCATCGGTTGTCACGGGTAAACCACGGGCAACAAATACACCAAGACGTTGTTCTAACTCTGTACCTGCCCGTAGCTCACCGGTATAGAAGGCCGCTGCACGGATAAAGTCGAGGTAAGTAACATGGTCGGGCAGATAAGGTAAATCGGCCCAGCGCTCAACCACTTCCATCACTTCGGTAGAAAAATCCCAACTCTTTAACACAGCACGACCTAAAGGCCCCTGCATTTTACGAACGAGCGCGCGTAATTGATCAATGCTGGTAAATAAATGCGGCTGCGCCTCAGCTTCGGTCAACACAGGTAAAGCGCCAATGTTATGTACGAGTCCGGCTAAGGTTAAGGTATCAAAATTTAATCGACTGGTTGAATGGCGTTTATTATACATCTGCAACATGGCACAGGCGGCTGCGGTCACATCGATTGAGGTGCGCCACACTTCATCCATGACCTCCCACACCATTTCATTGGTGGAAATGAACAATTGCTCCATTGCCACTGACGTTGCAATGCTCTTAATTTGAATTAACCCAATGCGTGAAACCGCACTATTAATGCTTTCAGCGGGGACGCCTCGGCTGTATAAGGCACTATTGGCCACCTTAATAATACGGGCAGAAATCGCCGCATCTTGGCCGATCACTTCTGCCACTTGTTTAAGGCTAGTATCTGAGCGTCCGACCACTTCTTGCACCCGCATCGCCACTTCAGGCAATGTCGGTAGCACTAAGGCATCATCTTTTAGTTTTTTTAATAAACTGACTAACAGTAGATGTTCGGTAGACATCTTAGCTCCCATCAATCTGTAAACATGAACATTGGATAGTTGGAGTATATCAGCTGGCTGTCATTAGATACGTAGAAAAAAGCAACGGACGTTAATAAATTGTATGATTGCGTTATCAATTTTGCCTTAATTATCGGCTTTAATCTTCTACAGTAATCATCACCAGAGCTGAAATGTTCCTCGCTGCTCGCTAACGCTAAACGCCCTATATTCGTAAAATGTGAAGTACCACTAAAGTTAGTGAAGGCAATTTGCATAACCCTACTTTCATTGTGTAAAATCCCGCCCCCGCGCACCGCGCCATTTATTCATCGATTAATTAACCAATTTGAGAGTGATTATGTTTAAACCTGAGTTGCTGTCTCCAGCTGGAACCCTGAAGAACATGCGCTACGCCTTTGCCTATGGCGCAGATGCCGTGTATGCCGGTCAGCCGAGATATAGCCTAAGGGTACGTAACAATGACTTCAAAATGGAAAACCTTGCCACAGGCATACAAGAAGCCCATGCGCTGGGTAAAAAGCTGTATGTTGTGAGCAACATAGCACCCCATAATGCCAAGCTAAAAACCTATATCAAGGACATGGAACCCGTAGTGGCGATGAAGCCAGACGCGCTGATCATGTCCGATCCGGGTTTAATCATGATGGTACGTGAAGCGTTTCCCGATCAAGTGGTGCATTTATCCGTACAGGCGAATGCCATCAACTGGGCCTCGGTCAAGTTTTGGCAAACCCAAGGGATTAAACGTGTGATCCTGTCGCGCGAATTATCCTTAGATGAAATCGAAGAAATTCGTCAACGTTGCCCAGATATTGAACTCGAAGTCTTTGTACATGGCGCCCTGTGTATGGCATATTCAGGCCGTTGTTTGCTCTCGGGTTATATCAACAAACGCGATCCAAACCAAGGCACTTGTACTAATGCTTGTCGCTGGAAATACGATGTACACGAAGCGCAGCAAAACGACAGCGGCGACATCATTGCCATGCCTAATGCAGTACAAATCGAAACTCCGACGACTTTAGGTGCGGGTGCGCCCACGGATCAAATCTACCTACTGCAGGAAGCCAATCGTCCCGGCGAATACATGCCAGCCTTTGAAGATGAGCATGGTACTTATATCATGAACTCTAAGGACTTACGTGCGATTCAACACGTTGAGCGCCTGACCAAAATGGGTATAGACTCACTTAAAATTGAAGGCCGCACTAAGTCTTTCTATTACGTCGCCCGCACCGCACAGTTGTATCGCCGCGCGATTGAAGATGCTTCATCGGGTAAAGATTTCGACCGCAGCCTAATGAATCAATTAGAAGGTCTAGCCCACCGTGGTTATACCGAAGGCTTTTTGCGTCGCCATGTGCATGATGAATATCAAAATTATGACTATGGCTACTCAGTCAGTGACACCCAACAATTTGTGGGTGAACTGACGGGTAAGCGTAACCTTGCAGGACTGGCCGAAATCGAAGTGAAGAACAAGTTTTCCGTTGGCGACAGTGTCGAGCTGATGACGCCGCAGGGCAATATCAGTCTGACGATTGAACAACTTGAAAATCGCAAGGCTGAAGCGGTTGCAGCGGGCTTAGGTTCTGGACACACTGTGTATCTGCCCGTGCCAAAAGAAGTCGATTTGAGCCACGGTATTTTGCTGCGTAACCTGCCCCAAGGTCAGGATACGCGCAACCCACATGAACTAGGTTAAGGTCATGGCATTACTGATCGACGATAGCTGCATCAACTGCGACATGTGTGAGCCTGAGTGTCCTAATCAGGCCATCACTATGGGCGAAGAGATCTATGAAATCGATCCCGACCGCTGCACCGAATGTGTGGGGCATTACGACAAACCGACTTGCGTGTCTGTCTGCCCAATTGATTGCATCGACCCAGATCCAAACCGCGTAGAGTCCAACGACGAACTGTTAGTGAAATTTGCCGTGTTAACGCAAAAAGCTTAATCACTTAGCCAGACCGAGTGGTTATCTAACCTCTCGGTCAAATCTACCTCATCCCCGCCTAAAACAATTCAACAGACATGCATATAAACAGTATGCAAAACTATTTAAGCGCATAAATCCGAGCATTCATTCCTGGTTTACTAGAAACACTACTTTAGACTGACTTTGATTTAGTTCTGCCTGTCAAAAAACTAACAGACGGTATTTATCCCTTCTTCGCAATTTATAGTTCAAGACATAATGTCGCTTGAAAAATCACCACTTTTACAAACATTGTTACTTTAATAGACTGAGAGTTATTATTTTGACGCTTATTTGTACAACTAAAAAATCATTCCAGTAAAAACTCACTCAGGCACAAATTGTAAATCAAATGTTACATTTGAACTTTATGAATGAGGTAAGCCTTAAGCATTAAACTGGGCAGGTTGAAAATACCTTCTACATTGGATTATGTCTCGAAGTCCGTGGAGACATAAAAAGAAAATGGAGTTCAACATGCATAAGAAACATTTAATAGCAGTCGCAGTCGCAACGGGACTTGCTTACTTCCCTGTTAACGCTAATGAATACCAAGCGACTATGGTAAGTGTCCCACAATCTAAAGCCATCAAAGATACTTACATCGTTGTATTCAATACCCCAAGTGTTCTTAATCTAAGTAATAACAACACCATAGCTGAATTCGCGGTTCAACAAGCCGAGAGTTTAGTCAATCAATATGATGTCAGAGTGATGAAAAACTTTGGCAATGTGCTCAATGGCGTACTCATCAATGCCAGTGCCCAACAAGTTAAAGCACTGCTTAAAGATCCAAACGTGAAGTACGTGGAACAAGATCAAGTGATGTCAGTAACGCCCATGATGGAAGCCAATGCGGACCAACCGAGTCCGACCTGGGGCATAGACAGAATCGATCAACGCAACTTGCCATTGGATAACAACTATCACACGGATTACGATGGATCAGGTGTGACCGCCTTTGTTATTGATACTGGGGTGCTAAATACACACAATGAGTTCGGCGGCCGCGCAAGCAGTGGCTATGACTTTATCGATAATGATTACGATGCGACTGACTGTAACGGTCATGGTACCCATGTGGCCGGGACGATTGGCGGCTCAACCTACGGTGTCGCAAAAAACGTCAATGTGGTGGGTGTCAGAGTGCTTAACTGTTCAGGTTCTGGCAGTAACTCTGGCGTGATTGCAGGGATAAACTGGGTGAAAAACAATGCTTCTGGCCCCGCTGTCGCGAACATGAGTTTAGGAGGCGGCGCCTCCCAAGCCACGGATGATGCCGTCAATGCCGCCGTAGCTGCAGGGATCACCTTCGTAGTCGCAGCCGGCAATGATAATAGTAATGCCTGTAACTACTCCCCAGCTCGTGCCGCAGATGCCATCACTGTCGGTTCAACCACCAGTAACGATTCCCGCTCGAGTTTTTCTAACTACGGGACTTGCCTTGATATCTATGCGCCCGGTTCGAGCATAACTTCCTCTTGGTATACCTCAAATTCAGCGACCAATACCATTAGTGGCACCTCAATGGCTTCCCCCCATGTGGCAGGCGTCGCGGCATTATACTTAGATGAAAATCCTAACCTCTCCCCCGCACAGGTGACTAACTTACTCAAGACGCGCGCCACTGCGGACAAAGTCACAGATGCTAAGACAGGCTCACCGAATAAGTTACTGTTTTCACTTGCAAGCGATGATGGTGGCTGTGGTAATAATTGCCCCGTTGACGAAACTCCGCTGCAAAATAATCTGGGTATCGCGATCAGTGGAGCCACAGGTTCAGCAACTTATTACTACATTGATGTCCCCGCAAATGCGGCAAGTTTAGGCATCAACCTCGCGGGGGGCTCTGGCGATGCGGATATTTATGTGAGCCAAGGACAAAAACCGACTACGACCAGCTATCAATGCCGCCCATATCAAAATGGCAACAATGAGAGCTGTAATTTCACTGCACCTACGGCGGGTCGTTGGTACGTGATGGTTCAAGGCTATAGCAATTATGCCAACGCCCAGCTGACAGCCAGCTACAACCTCAATGGCGGCGGAAATTGTACCGATACGAACTGCTTAACCAATGGCGTACCCGTCACGAATTTAAGCGGAGCAACGGGAACTGAAACCCTGTATAAAATCGTCGTCCCAGCGAATAGCCAACTCAATATTACCACCAGTAGCGGGACTGGAGACGTGGATCTGTATGTCAAAGCAGGGACTGTCCCAACGACCACCAGCTATGATTGTCGTCCCTATAAAAACGGTAACAATGAAAGCTGTTCAATCACCGTGACTCAAGCGGGAACTTACCATGTGATGTTACGTGGTTATGCTAATTACTCGGGCGTTCAACTGAGTGCAAGCTACTAGCGAGTAAATCAGCTCAGTCAGTTTTGACTCACACTTAAGCCCACTAAGGTAACAACTTAGTGGGCTTTTTAGTGGTTTATTCAGAAGCCAATCTCGCGAAATGGCATTAATCACTTGATCAATAACTTGGAGACTTAGCGAGAATAACCGTTGGTTTTGCTTCGAGTTGCAAACGCTCGATCACAGCGGCGAGCTTTTCAACGCTAAGGCGAATTGGGGTCGGCATACAGGCAAATTCGATGCTGAGCAGCAGGTTTTTCACTTCGAGCCCTAATTCTGTATCGCCTTCAATACTCAACTTACGCTGGAAGAATAGCGTGTCGGGATCTTCCTTTGCTGCTGCCACTAACACCAATTCAGCCGAGTTGGCACTAAAGCTCACCTGCGCGTCGGTCAACTCTCTGACTTGCCACTTGCCATTAAAACTCACCTCAAAGGCCAGATTTAAATCATCCACTCGGATCGCAACCCATTTATCACTCAAAAATCCGAGTTCATCGTCTGCTGCTTGCTCGGCGAGTAATAGCCCAAGTAATTGGCTGATCACTTTCGCTTTGAGGCTAAAGGGCATTTTAGCAAGGGGAAAGCCAATGGCTTTTGGGGTGAATTCTAAAAGTTGCTGAGCGATTTTTGCGGAAAAAACAGCGGACATGGCGTAAACCCTACAAGAATAAAACATATATATCCCAGTTTATCGGGATTTTATGATCTTAAACCTGTTTTAAATCAATTCATCGCCATTCAATCTTACCTACACTCAGCGGCTATCATTTTATCGGGAGCATCACTATGGAGCTGTTGTGTCCAGCAGGAAATCTGGCCTCGCTAAAGTCGGCATTACATGCCGGAGCCGACGCTGTGTATCTAGGACTAAAAGACGACACCAACGCCCGCTCGTTTGCAGGATTAAACTTTACCCCCGCAAAGTTGCAAGAAGCCACTGAGCTGACGCAAAAGCACGGCAAGAAAATTTTTTTGACCTTAAATACCTTTCCAAAACCCGGTGAAGAGCACCGCTGGTATCAGGCCATTGATTTAGCGGCAAAACTGGGTATGGATGCATTAATTGTCGCCGATCTTTCTTTACTCGATTATGCCCATAGGCACTATCCCAAGCTGCCACTGCATTTATCGGTGCAGGCCAGTGCGACCAATCTGGGCGCGCTGAACTTTTATAAAGAAGCTTTTAACATCGCCCGAGTCGTGTTGCCGCGGGTGTTATCGATAAAACAAGTGCGTGACCTTGCCAAGGTTAGCCCAGTGGATTTAGAAGTGTTCGCCTTCGGTAGCCTGTGCATTATGGCCGAAGGCCGTTGCCAGCTGTCATCCTATGTAACGGGACAATCGCCCAACACCGGCGGCTCTTGTTCACCGGCAAAACACGTGCGCTGGCAGGAAGAAGGTCAGAACCGATTAACGCTGCTCAATGATGTGTTGATTGATAAGTCGGCCCTCGATGAACAGATGGGTTATCCCGTGGTATGTAAAGGCCGTTACATCACGGAAGATCAAGATTCGCCGCAGTATTTGCTCGAATCACCAACCAGTTTGAATACCTTAAGTCTACTGCCAGAACTCGCCAAGGCGGGCATAGTGTCGCTAAAAATCGAAGGCCGCCAACGCAGCCCGGCCTATGTTGAGCAAGTTACGAGAGTTTGGCGCCAAGCCATAGACACCTATCGAGATAACCCCGAACTGTACTCAACAAGCCAAAACCAACCCCATTGGGAACAAGCCCTTGCAAAAGTTTCCGAGGGTCAAATCACCACACTTGGCGCCTACGAGCGTGATTGGCAATAAAGGTAAATGGACAGAGCGCCAGATTAACAAAGGATAAGTAATGCATATTTCCCTAGGCCCGCTGTTGTATTGCTGGCAAAAACAACAGGTCACAGATTTTTATCAGCAAGTCGCCGCCAGTCAAATTCCCTTAGTGTATTTAGGCGAGGCCGTTTGCAGCCGCAGACGTGAACTCAAGTGGGGCGATTATCTCGAACTGGCACAGATGCTTAAGCAGGCGGGTAAAGAAGTGGTGATTTCAACGCTGGCGTTAATCGAAGCGCCATCGGAATACACTGAGCTGAAACGCCAAGTCGATAACGGCGAATTTATCGTTGAAGCGAATGATATGGCGGCAGTCTATCTCGCCAACGAGCACAAGCTGCCCTTCGTCTGCGGCGCGAGTATCAATAACTACAATCGCGCCAGTTTAGACATTTTGCAGCGATTTGGGATGCAAAGGTTTGTGATGCCAGTGGAGCTATCAAAAGCTTGGCTTAGCCAAGTGATCCAACAAAAGCCGCCATTTGAAGTAGAGGTCCTCGGTCACGGCTATTTGCCCCTCGCCCATTCGGCGCGCTGCTTTACCGCTAGGCACAAACAACTCACCAAAGATCATTGTGAAACGGTGTGCCGTGAATACAGCAAAGGGCTACTCGCGCAAACCCAAGAGCTGCAGCCTTTACTCAGACTCAATGGGATCCAAACCCAATCCGCCAGTTGTTTAGATTTACGCAGTGAAATAACGACAATGGCAAAGATGGGGATCGATGTGTTTCGGGTATCACCCAGTAGTTTTGACTGCATCACCACAGCCAATGCCTTGGTCGATGCAATTAACACGCCTGAAAATGCTCAACATTTTGCGATTAGCAGCGATGTGAACCTAGAGACAACCCAGTGTAACGGCTATTGGTTTGGAGAAGCAGGCCTTGCTGTGCATGCCAATCCCTAGCACGACTCAGAGCCTTAGCCAGAGTCTGAGTCTGAGTCTGAGTCTGAGTCTGAACATGAGACTGAGCTTAGGCAGAACATGAGGCAGAGCTTAATCTAACGAGGAATCTGAGCGGGAACCATAATCTGGATTTAAGCCAACGTCGACGTTAACTTAAGGAATGAGTTTAACCAGTGAGGTTTCACTCTTGGCTGGTTCGATCTTGGCTGGAGTGTAACTGACTCAAAAGCAGCACAGTGGTCCAGCACAATAGACTCCCCAGCCCTATCCATTCCAGTAGGGCTGGCCACCACAAACTAGGACGCGGTAGCTGCAATACCATCTCCTGATAAAACGGCCTATCCCCTTCGGTCAAACCTAAATCCAATTGCGGCGCATACAGAAACGTCATCATGCTGCACAGCACAATGAGAGCTAATAACCCAGTCCAGCGACCAAAATGAGACTTGCCGAAAAAAACTAAAGCTAAGTAGAAAATTGCACTTAAACTTCCCAGATAGAAAAACCATTTCAGCCCTAAAACGTGCAGGTGATACACGTTCACCGGAAATAATCCCACGCTCGCTAAGGCCAAAAAAGTGCATGCCAGACTGATAAAGAAGGGATATCCCCAAAAAGATGTCACCTGTTGTAACGAAGACAAACAATAAAAGACGAGACTTAAACTGCCAAAGAACAATCCCCCGTTGAGGATCACAGCAAAAGATGAATGACCATAAGTCCCCAATTCGCTTAGGGTATGATTTAAAAAATTAAAGCGATGGGACTCGACATCATCGAATCCTAAAACAGTCATCACAATACCGATTAGAAGCCCAAAGATCCCCAGAAAACCAAACTTAATGGCCAATGTCGAGCCGCCTTTAATCTTAATCTTCTCTACTTTTGTCGTCATGAATACTTGAGTTGGATAGGAGTGATACTAACTTACATGGAAATGAGAAGATTTAAAGCGGCGGGTATCCGCTTTATGAATAATATTTTTACTTTCATCGTTATTAGCGACTATTTAGTCAACACCTAAAGCATCAGGATGCTGAGGTAGATCACTCATCTCACTGAGCAGATTTAACTGCTTGTCGCATAAAAATGTGCCGAGTAGCAAAATAGACTGAGCATCACAGTGGTAGCCGTAAAGCCTTGCTGCCCACGCCATGTAGAAAGTGTTATCACGATAGCCCGCTTAAATCGCACAAAAAACCAACTAATAGGGCTGTAAGGCTAAAGTTACTGATGTTTTTTCGCGCAGAAACAACATCTCAATCGTTTTAACTACAACACCACACAAAGAATTAACCCACCAGAAACAAGAATACTTAACACAATGTTTATAATGAGTTTTTACTTGCACCCACCCGAAAGCATCGACCTAATATCACCGACAACTTAAGTAAAATAACTATGCTGTTTTGCTGCTTATATCAAACTAACTAGCGAATCGTTTTACATAGACAAGCTAAGCGAGTAATCTTCCCCATTCTCGTTTTTGAGTTGAATTTAAATGCACCTTAATTGGCGTCAACAGCGTGTTACGTGCGGCTATTAATTCAAATTTACCATGTACGACTCGTACTTTAAGGTGTACAAAATTGGCTACTGAAAATAAAAATCGAAACATTAAGACGATACTCACCTTTATCGTCCCTTCACTGATCGGTCTGTTGTTATTTATGACCCCTATCAGTTACAACGATGCGATCACTATTCCTATCGCGATTATCTCTAAAGCACTGCAAGGCGCATTGAGCGGCGTGTTAACCCTTATAGTAACCATAATTATCGTGGTTACGGCGCTGGCCTCTTCGCTGTCAAAAGCATTTAAGCCTAAGTTTGTGGCCCAGAATCACTTCCTTAATGCCTTATTGAATGTCAGTCCATTATGGTTGGTCACACGGATCATAGGTGCAGTGTTTGTCGTACTGACCTATTTAGGCTTAGGCCCAGAGGCTATTAACTCCACAAGCACTGGTGCATTAGTCTTAAATGACTTACTGCCCGTATTGTTCTCTGTTTTTATCTTTGCGGGTATGTTGTTGCCGCTGTTACTGAACTTCGGTCTGCTCGAACTGTTTGGCACACTATTAACCAAAATCATGCGCCCCGTGTTCAATCTACCGGGTCGTAGCGCTATCGATTGTATGGCCTCATGGTTAGGTGATGGCAGTGTCGGTATTTTGCTGACCAGCAAACAATACGAAGCCCGTTTTTATACCCAGAGAGAAGCCGCAGTTATTGGTACAACCTTCTCGGCGGTATCGATTACCTTCAGCTTAGTGGTGATCTCACAAGTTAAGTTAGAGCATATGTTTGTGCCCTTTTATTTGACTGTGTGCCTCGCGGGTTTTGCCGCCGCTGTGATTGTGCCTAAGTTGCCACCATTATCGTGGAAGAAAGACAACTACATAGATGACACACCACGCATGCCAGATGATGAGCTGATCCCCGCTGGACATGGCGCCTTATCTTGGGGCTTTGATAAAGCCTTAGAAAAAGCCGCCAGTGCTGGTGGCATAAAAGCTGTCTTAAATGAAGGTATTAAAAACGTTGTCGATATGGTGTTTGGTATTATCCCTGTGGTAATGGCCATTGGTACGCTGGCACTGATTATTGCCGAGCACACACCCATATTTAACTATCTGGGGATGCCGTTTATTCCATTACTCGAATTACTGCATATTCCAGAAGCCACTGAAGCCTCTAAAACAATCGTGGTCGGTTTTGCGGATATGTTTATTCCGTCAATCCTTGCCAGCTCAATTGAATCAGATATGACCCGCTTTGTAATTGCAGCCTTATCTGTGACTCAGTTGATCTATATGAGTGAAGTCGGTGCACTGCTTATCGGCAGTAAAATTCCCGTCAACTTCGTTGAGCTTTTCGTGGTGTTTATTCTACGTACCTTAGTGACTCTGCCTGTTATCGCGGGTGTAGCGCATTTATTGTTCTAACATTACGCTAGTTTGGGCCTAACGTAGGTTTTAATGTAAGTCCAACAAACGTTCTAAAAAAGGGGAGTCAGATTAACTGACTCCCCTTTTTGCACTAACTCATACACGAACTGGCTGTTTTGATTATATAGCGTGACTTAATCGTACAATCTCCACTCGACACCACACAACTCACTTTTGGACAGAAGGTGTAGGCAAATTGTACTGGGTGACCTGCTATTTCAGTCACAGGGATCTAAGTGTTGGCTGGTATTCAATCATATAGGCTTGCCATGGCATTCACTCTCCGACACGCAGCTAGTCCGTCCGTGGATGCTCGACCGCCCCATCCATGGGGCGGACGGTCGTCTCGCCAATCACCATTGCTCACCTTTTGGGCACTAGTGTAACCAGTCTGTATGAAGGAGATACCCAGCACGCTTTTGGACAGAAACGCGCTAGATCTTAAACTCTAAAGTTCATGCTTCGCATTATCATTTGTAATGATTATCTTAAGAAAGTGAGTTTATGTTCACTAAGAGATGGATGGATCTTAGTTCACTCTCGAAACAAGAAGCTAACCAGAAAGTTTAGGCTAGGCGTTCTAAATGAACCGCCCTCGGCTCTGGCATCCTGCTTCGCCCTATCTCCTAAATGCTTTTAGTTGTGTGCGGAGCCGCATGCAGGGTGGTGTGGGGGCTGGAGGTTAGACACCTCCGGCTACCCGATTAGGCTTTATCTACAATATTGCCTACAATCATTGTAGCAACAAACCAACCAATAACTTGTGGTCCAAACTTCCAAAACAATTTGGTTTTAAATGTTTCCGCCGCACCAGAAGTCATAATAAAGTCTGGCTTAGTAAAATCCCTAAATTTTCTGCCAACATATGAACCAAGAGCAGTAAACGGAGGCACAAGTATGATTATTCCAACCCCCATCCAGAAACCTATTTCTACTGCATCTCTGCGATCACTAAAAGCATTAAGGATGACTATTGCTATCCACAAAAATAGCGATATTAAATAATGCTTAAAAAACAAACTTTCAGACAAGGAAGAACTAAATTTTTGGTTGTTGTTACCCTGTGCATTAAGATCATTCATTTCCACTATATAACTCCACGCCCAGACAATTGAAAACTGCTAGGAACTGGGCGATAAAGCCCTAGCAGTTTGTTAAAATATAAAACTGAGTAATTAAGCCTAACGTTTTAGTATTTATGCGTTGCGCTGTTTGCATGGCATAAACAGCTTGTTGGACTTGGCCGATGCCGAGTCCAGGTTAATTGGTACGCTTTATGCTATAGGAATTTGCTTTTTTGATACTGGCTCTGGGCTGTAGCGCAATTTTGAACTGGCAATATGGCTTGGTATGTACCTGTTTCATTGAAATTCCCTTGTCATTATGGTGTTCCATCACATCTTTTTTAAGTCTAACTGATTCTATGAGGTTAATACACTCGATTGAGTCAGCTTTTGGCTCCGCGCAGCGGCTTAGTTCAACGCCGTGCTCTGCGGAAATTTGGGAGCGCCAGCGAGTAAATTTTCCGCAGCAGCACTTTGTGTACGCCCAGCATGGGCATGAACTAATGAGGTGAAAGTCCTCTGTAGGAAGGTCACCGTTCAATAACATGCTGTTATTAAACGTTCAGGAAAAATCTGGCCATCCATTTTAGATCAACAACATAATGCACTTTTGGTTTATCTACAACTTGTACGAGCTAAAATTGCTTAAATGAGAGTCATCAAAAGTTGAAGGGCTCAAGCTAAGAAAAATCTGGCCATCCATTTTAGATCAACAACATAATGCACTTTTGGTTTGTCTACAACTTGTACGAGCTAAAATTGCTTAAATGAGATTCATCAAAAGTTGAAGGGCTCAAGCTAAGGCATAAAAATGAGCTAACTCATTAAAAATAGTGTATTTAAGACATGCTAACCCACCCAATAAAACACATGGGCAGTGATTGGTTTGGTTAAGCAGGATTACAGTTAGTGAAAAATCTGGCTAATGAAAAATCTGGCCATCCATTTTAGATCAACAACATAATGCACTTTTGGTTTATCTACAACTTGTACGAGCTAAAATTGCTTAAATGAGAGTCATCAAAAGTTGAAGGGCTCAAGCTAAGGCATAAAAATGAGCTAACTAATTAAAAAATGGTGTATTTATGACATACTAACCCACCCAATAAAACAAATGGGCAGTGATTGATGGTTAAGCAGGATTACAGTTAGTTGCTGTGAAAGTGCTGACAGCTTGCGGCAAAGTGCCGTCGTCGCTTTTCTAGATGTTCACAGTAATCAGTGAGTGCTTGCAGCGTACCCACCGGACCATGAAATAGCTTGCCAAACTCAGTAGTGAGCTTGAGCCAATTATCATGGGAAATATTTAATCTTGCCAGTAACTTAGCGCTATTTATACTGATTACCCCACGTTTATCACTTCGAATAATTCGACCTGTATCATCGACCAATTCAAGGTAATCCGATAATAAAAACGCAATGCCATTGGGCTGGTTGTCGCGCTCATTACCGATAAAAGGCAGTAGATTTTTAGGTTGCTCACCTTTTAATACGGCCCGAATACGCAGCTGAATACTGGTATGGTCGGATTGTTCTGGTGTATCAGCCAGTTGCGCTCTAATAGGATTCAAATCAACATAGGCCATACAAGTTAACACCGCGGCTTCATCGAGCAGGGCTTGCGATTTAAAGCGACCTTCCCAGAAACGACCTGTACAGTTATCTTCTTGATTTGCTTGTCTTGCTATCGGTTCATTAAGGCAGCGCATAAACCATGAAATATCGCATAATCGGCTGCGGTAAATTGCGATTGAATGCTTTAATCTGTGAACTTCATGCGCCTCAACTAACTCACCTTTGGCGAATTTTTGCGTTAATTCATCGCCTTTAAACAGCTTATGCCACTGCTCAAGTACTTCGCGGTCAGTCCAACGATTGGCGCTGTCGATATCGACCCGCAGCACCACATGCAGATGATTGGACATCACAGCAAAGGCCGCCACATCAATAGCAAAAACCGCTTCGAGTTCAAACAGTAGCAATTCTACCCAAGCGCGGCGATGGTCATAATTTTTTCCCGAATAGGCATCATCACCACACAAAAACGCACGCCGCACAACGCGACTACAGCAATGGTAATAGGATGTGTCTTCAACACTTATCTGAGTTCTACGTGGGCGCGGCATACAAACCTCCTTGTTTAATGCTTAACCCAAGCATAGTAGGAGGTTAACAACTGCGCTATTTAGGCTGGGTGTCCACTTTTATATTTATGGCAAAAACGGCTTCGAGTTCAAACAGTAGTGATTCTACCCAAGCGCGGCGATGGTCATAATTTTTCCCCGAATAGGCATCATCACCACACAAAAACGCACGCCGCACCACGCGGCTACAGCAATGGTAATAAGGCGTGTCTTCAACACTTATCTGAGTTCTGCGTGGGCGCGGCATACAAACCTCCTTGTTTAATGCTTAACCCAAGCATAGTCGGAGGTTAACAACTGCGCTATTTAGGCTGGGTGTCCTCTTTTACTCTTTTACTGCCTGTTTAATGCTTAACCCAAGCATAGTCGGAGGATAACAACTGCGCTATTAACGCTGGGTGTCCACTTTTATTGTCCACTTTTATTGCATTTTTTGTAGTAACTCATACACGAACTGACAGTTTTGATTATATCGTATGACTTAATCGTACAACCTCCACTCGACACCACAGAACTCACTTTTGGATATTTCCGAGTTAGACTTTTAGTTCGAATTAGTGTGTTTCGAATTAAAATTTCTATGGGTAACTTCGACTTAATTGGCGGCATGTAGTGACGTCCAAATCTAAGTTATTGCTAAGCGCTTTCACAGGTATTATTAATCAAAAGTTGACACCAATTGGCTATCGCATTACGAATTAACTTTCGACATGTTCGATAATTATGCTCAAGCATTTTTTTATTAACATCAGAATATCTAATTGTTGATAATCTAGTATATGAATATTCGCCAATTGAAAATTCACCAGCATGGAAATGAGCCGATCTGACTGTGCCATGCATAAAATCTATAAATTCATCAACATTTCCGTCTGCACCAGAATAAAACCTAATAAATTCACCAAAATGTATTAGCTTCTCTGATTCACATTTTGTGAGAGCATCAATTGCTGCAACTAGGTATGATAATTCAACAGTAGGGTAATATCTGCCTGCCGTAAGAGCTTGTTGATATAAAAAACAACATTTATTGAATGCCAATTGAAGTAATTGATCGCTTTTTTCTAAAGCAGAAAAAATCTTTCTTGTTTCTGTTGGGAGTTTTAGTGTTTCACCAACGTAATGAAGATATGGATGTAAAGATTCGTGATAAGCACCAAGTTTACATATTTCTTTTTTCTTCGGCATTCGTTCAAGTTTATGGTCATAGCCATAATATCCTGTTTGTCGAAGTATACTTGATTCTATATAGTTTTCAGATAGAAACCATTTTTGTTCAGAACGTGGAGGGGATATCCCAACATCCAGAAATAGAGATAATCTTGCTGCATATATATCAGCCATTTCATTGCTAATAGCATTAGCGTCATGTTCATCTATTGCAGCTACTTCGAGCTCGATTGAAAAATAGCGCTCAATGTTCCTTATCTGTTTCGTTTCTTCATCATAATACACTGGCGCAATCCTGACACCTTTAACCCAATACTCCCCATCTAATTGTTCACCAAAATATGTGTAGTGAAATCGGCGATAAAAACTCTGCTTAACAGAGCCTAGTGATTTTAATAGTGCAGTCTGTATTAGTGCTGTTATTTTCTCGGTCAAAACATTGTTATTTAGATCTTCATATTCTATATGAAGTAATCTGTTTTTAAGATCGGAAACTATTTTAATCAATATAGCCCCATCTACAGAATCAATGCTAACCTGAACTTCTGTTTCGTTTACAAAATTTTTAGTTGAGTCAACATAGCTTCTACCGAATGAACTATGCTGATAAGTTTGAATTAAAGCATCTAAATGATTTATGAATAAGGATTTTTGATGTTCGTTTTCAATTGGTTTGAGATCTATTATTGGCATAAATCACTCTAAATTTGTTTAGCGCTTAACACCTCAAACACCGGCTTGGTGAAGTTGGCGGCTTTTTTGGAACAAAAAAGATAACAGCTTTACCAAGTCCGAGTGCTTTGACTTGTTACGTGTTGGCCGCACCAACACCGATTGTTGAAAAATACAAACCTTCTTCATCGTTTGGTTCGTTGGATTGCCGCCAAAGCCAGAGACCGAGGCTTTGAATTTCATAGGTATAGCCTTCGTCGCCTGTTTCTGGCTTTAGCCCAGTTATACTCTCTATTTTTGAAAGCGCTTCATTAACCGGAAGATCAAGAATGCATTTACCGGCTAACGTGACTTCGAAACCACAACCGCGAGATAGCTCGATACTTTCTACTTTTGGCAATTCACCTTCGTAGAATATTTGAAAGCCTGCCTCATAAAATGAATCTGTAGGATGCTGGCTCATTGGAGTAGGCTCTAAACCAATGCATTCTATTGCGGAAGTACGATCCATCCCAAGCTTAACAGGGCCAATACCTATTTGGGGTTGTACTTCATATTTCAGATTCATTTACCTTTCTCGATCGAACTCAATGACACGTAACGTCTTAGTATTTATGCGCATGCGCGTTTACCTCATTAGACCAGTGAAAATGCGCACAGTTAACTATCTGTATGTAAAGAACTTATCAGCTTTTTATCAAATACACCATCCGGAAAAACGCGCATGCGCGTTATCCAAACCAATTAACTAATTCTTGGTAAGCATATCCACATGATTTTAAATGATTTTGTTAATTTAAAGCTGGAAAAACGCGCAAGAAATGAGTTAAAAAACACTCAAAAGTATCTAAATTTAAATACGACTGTATACCGATACATTGCTAGTCGCTGTACAGTAGGGCCAAACATTAGCTAATTAATGAGATTTTGTAGGGCAACTCGTTCGTCAGTTTTCGATTCACTAAACAAGTGCTAGCAAACTTTGGGGCAATAGCTTTTTAGCTAAACGAACAGCAGAAGTGTTAATTAAGATTGGCATTGTTGCAACAGTGACCGTTGGCGACATGGATGCCGTCGTCGAGCCCTCAGGGACGCTTCTTGTTAAATGCAAGGGCGGCGAGTCACAGGGGAAACAATGACAATTCATGCTGCAAACTGACAACAAAGTTATCTTGTTGGGGCAGAAGTGAGTTAAATCAACCTGTCGGTTCTAATTGCATCCTGATGTGAATCTTGACAGGTTCAGTCCAAGTTAATCCACCTTTTGTCATCTGCATGTCATCTAAACTTCATCATTCAGTCAAAGCCCCTCACTAAGCTCATATTCGTTAACAGCCTAACGGGGTGAATACGAGATGACAGGATTTAATTTCAAGGAATTTGAAACAACAGCGCAGGGACAGATAAATGACCCTAGCCTTTCACCTCCTACCTTTAACCGCTCGACGCAAACACCTACATCAGCTCCGACATCAGCACCTACATCCTCAAACCGATTTAATCCCGCCTATTTTGCCCCATCCGCATTAACTTCAAACCAGACGGCATCACCCCATACATCAAGCATCACAGTTTACGCCCTCTGGCTATCGGATATCCATTTAGGCTGTAAGGATTGCAAGGCCGACTACCTGCTCAGTTTGCTTGAAACCGTGCGTTGTCAGCACTTGTATCTGGTCGGTGACATAGTCGATTTATGGGCGCTGAAACGTAAGCTGCATTGGCCTGATAGCCACAATAAGGTGCTACAAAAATTCATTGAACTGGCACAAAACGGCACCCAAGTGATTTATCTGCCGGGCAACCACGACGAGCTGATCAAACCCTATGCCGAACTAAGCCTGTGGAATATCAAAATTGCCCGCCAACATATTCACCACGGGATTGGCGGCCATAAATTGTTGATGCTCCACGGGGATCAGTTTGATGCCGATGTGTGTGTCGGTCGCTTCTACGCCATATTGGGCGACCATTTATATGACTTATTGCTGTTCCTTAATCGCAATCTCCACAGCCTGCGGGAACGCTTAGGTTATCCCTATTGGTCACTGGCAAGTTACATCAAATCCAAAGTGGGTAAGGCTCAAGCCGCTATCGGACATTATCGCCAAGCGGTGCTCAACTATGCCCAGCATTTCGATGTTGACGGCGTGATCTGCGGCCATATCCATCAGCCAGAACTCTCAACTCACCCCAGAGCAGCACAATACTGCACGCCCCAAAGTACGCCTGAGCAGCGGCAGATCATCTACGCCAACGACGGTGACTGGGTTGAAAACTGTAGCTTAATCACCGAAACCCTTAACGGTGAATTACAGCTGTGTCGCTGGAATGAACAAACGCTCAATCTCGATATTCTCAGCAGCATAGCGTTAGTGCAACAGCCGCCTGAGACGCACAAAAACAAACAACAAAAAACGGCAGCGCAGCAAATGCCAAACACAAATACCGGCGAAACTCGCCCAAGGGATGTTGCCTAACACTATGAATCAACTAAATAACATGACTCATCAATCAGATAACGCTATGGAACACAATGAACAAACGCTAAACAGCAACCTTAAGCATAATAACCATGCCGTGCAGCCACCAGCGCTTAAGGCGAAGAGCATGATTTTTACCGTTGATAATATGGTTGAACAAAATCTGCCGTCTATCAACGATAAACCTTGGCTCGCTAAACCCGCCAAGGCCATGCTGCGTTACCTGCTCAATGAAAAACAATGCAACGATATCGCCAATCAATATGCCTATTTACAGGGCGTGGACTTTGTCGAGCAAGTGCTGGCGAGTTTCGACTTTAGCTTTACCGTGCCCGCCAACGAGATTGAAAACATTCCCTGCGAAGGCCGAGTGGTGATCTTCGCCAACCATCCCATAGGTTCACTCGATGGTTTAGCGTTGATCAAACTTATCAGTGAAATTCGCCCTGATATCAAAGTCGTCGCCAATGAACTCCTGATGGCACTGGAACCGCTGCACTCAATCTTACTGCCTGTGCGTAATATGACGGGCGGCACACCGAAACAGCATTTAGAAAAAATCCACCAGCACCTGCGTAACGAAGGCGCTGTGCTGATTTTCCCGTCGGGCGAAGTTTCGCGCCTTCGCCCTAACGGCGTGCGTGATACACAGTGGCACTCTGGCTTTTTAAAGATGGCGATTTCCTGTAATGCGCCCTTACTGCCGATATTTTTAGATGCCAAAAACTCTGCGACCTTCTACGGCGCATCTATGATTTACAAGCCACTCGCCACATTGCTGCTGGTGAAGGAAATGTTCAAACAGGCCAAACGCAATATGCCGATCCGCATTGGCGAGCTTATTCCCAATGAAGCCGTGCGCACGATGGACTTTCCACTCAAGACCAAGATAAAACTGCTTAAAAATCACTTGTATCGTATCGGCAAAGATAAAGATCCGCTGTTTATCACCCAAAGCGCTATCGCCCATCCCGAATCGCGCCGCGAACTGCAAGCGGCACTGCAGCAATGCGAACTGCTAGGGGAAACGCAAGATAACAAGTTGATTTACCTGTACCTGCACCACGACAGCAATCCCATCATGCGGGAAATTGGTCGCCTGAGGGAAATCGCCTTTCGCGCCGTGGGTGAGGGTTCGGGCAAACGCCGCGATATCGACAAATACGACTCCTACTACCAGCACTTAGTGCTGTGGGATAAGGAGCAGTTTGAAATTGTCGGTGCCTACCGTTTTGCCAGTGGCGACAAAGTCTTAGAAAAATACGGCGAAAACGCCCTCTACAGCCAATCGCTGTTTCAATACGCCGACAGCTTTATGCCCTTCGTGAAACAAGGTTTAGAGCTTGGCCGCAGTTTTGTGCAGCCTAAATATTGGGGCAAACGCAGCTTAGATTATCTGTGGTTTGGCATAGGCGCTTATCTCGCCAAACACCCTGAATATCGCTACCTATTTGGCCCGGTGTCTATCAGCAATCAACTGCCCGGCAGCGCCAGAGAAATGCTCGTGCACTTTTACTCGCGAGAATTTGCGCCTACGCAGCAGATGGCGGTTTCCATGTCGCCCTTTGGTTTATCCAAATCCCAAAAAGCCAAGTTAGATGATTTGTATTTCTCCGAGGATTATCAGAGTAATTTCAAACAACTCAAACAAGTGCTCGCGAGTATGGGCGCTGCAGTGCCTACCCTCTACAAGCAATATGGTGAGCTGTGTAAGGCTGATGGGGTTAAGTTTCTCGCCTTTGGTATCGACGCTGACTTTGGCGATTGTATCGATGGCTTAGTGCTGGTGGACACCCACAAACTGAAAGGCAAAAAGTATCAACGCTACATAGGCGCGCACTTGCCCGAATCGGAGCGGATGCCAATCACAGCGGATGATGAGCCAGAGGCCTAATAGCTTTGCGTTAAAACTTTGTAATGGGTGTTGGCTAAACTTGCACCACTCTGTTATAAGTAACTGTAATGCAGCGCATTAACAGAGCGCATCCTAGGATGCGCAAGCTTATCAGGGGATCATCATGCCGATCATTATCGCCGATATTATGAGTACCCGAGTCGTCACGGTTGAAATGGACGACAGATTAACTGTGGCGAAGGAAATCTTCGACCAAGCGAGCTTTCATCACTTGTTGGTCGTCGATGAGTACCAACTTGAAGGCGTGTTATCGGAGCGGGATCTGCTGCGTGCCATTAGCCCGAATTTGGGCAGTAGCGCCGAAACCGCAAGAGACTTAGAAACCCTGCAAAAACGTGTCCATCAAGTGATGACCCGTAATCCGCTGACCGTTGCGCCCTACATCAATTTAGACACGGCAACCCGTATTTTGTTAGACAACGACATAGGCTGCTTGCCGGTGTTAGAAGACGGTAAGTTGGTTGGGATTGTCACTTGGAAAGACTTACTGCGGGCCTATTGTGAATACCGGGCACAAAATCAAAGCGAGTGCTAATCCTAAGACTGCACTCGCTTCTGTTTACAATAACTCAGTTAAAATCACTCAGTTTGCCTAACTTAAATCGCCCAGCCACCCATATAAAACACCACTAAACCTAAGGTGATGGCAAGCACGCCTAACTTCAGTTTGCGCCATTCGCCACTGCAAATACGGCCTACCACCAGTGTCACAAAACCCAGCATAATACCGGTAACGATATTACAGCTTAAGATGATAAACACAGCGCAGGTTAAGCCCGACATGGCATCAACTTTATCGTCAAAATCGAGTTTCGCCACATTACTCAGCATCAACAAACCCACATACATCAAAGCAGGCGCTGTCGCATAGGCAGGCACTAAGTAGCTTAATGGCGCTAAAAACATCATCAATAAAAACAGTACGCCAACGATAGTCGCGGTTAAACCTGTCTTACCGCCCGCTGCAGTCCCCGCCGCCGACTCGATATACACAGCCGCTGGTGCACCGCCGACTAAACCTGCCACCATACTGCTGACTGAGTCTGAAGTTAAGGCTTTACCGCCGCCGACAATATTGTCGTCTTTATCGAGTAAATTCGCTTGCCCAGCCACAGCACGAATAGTGCCGGTCGCATCAAAAATCGCCGTCATCACTAACGCTAATACGATAGGCAATACCACAGGATTAAAGGCACCCATAATATCGAGCTGACCAATCAGTGAATGCTCTGAGGTAAAATCAGGCAAGGCGAACAAACCTTGGTATTTAACGCTCGGATCGAACACTAAACCAAATACCGATAGCGCGATAATCACCAACAAAATACCGCCAGGTACACCGCGGCGCTCTAAACCAATTGTCGCCGCTAAACCTATAACGGTAGCGATAACAGGTAAGCTGTTAATGTCGCCTAACTTCACAGGTAAGCCTGCGCTATTGGCCACAATCAACTGCACACTGTTAGTCGCAATCAAAAGTAAAAACAAGCCGATACCTATGCCTGTACCGTGGGCTATGCCCTTTGGTAAATTCGCCAGCACCCACTGGCGAATACCTGTCACACTCACAAGTGTGAACGTCACACCCATTAGGAAAATAGCGCCTAAGGTGACTGGAATCGACATTCCCTGACCTAGGACTAAGCTAAACGCAGTAAAGGCCGTGAGCGAAATAGCGCAGCCAATCGCCATAGGTAAGTTAGCCCATAAACCCATGAGCAAAGAACCAAATGAAGCAATTAAACAGGTGGCGATAAACACGGCGCCGGGATCAAATCCCGCTTGGCCTAACATGTTAGGCACCACAATCACTGAGTAGACCATAGCGAGGAAGGTTGTGAATCCCGCAATCACTTCTTGGCGAACTGTGCTGCCACGTTGTTGAATAGAAAAATAACGGTCCAGAAACGAACCAGAGGATACGGCTGTTGAACTCAATTGCTCAGACATAATATTGTTATACCTTGTGATCTCTTAAAATGGGGTCGGTACCAATTACCCTAAAACGCAATTGGCGACGCTGGCTGCGGCAGATTAGAGCCCCAAATCCATCAGACTTGGGTGAGAGATCCACATCATTTTCCTACTGTGGGAAAAATCCATGATCTGCAAGCAGTGATGCCTCGCGATGATTAAAAAGCCATTAACCATGTAGACGCAGCCGTTGTTGGCCGCGGATGATACTGGAATCTCCCAAAGATAGCTAAGACATCGCCTGCACTTCGATAAAAAATTAGCGGCAAAAGCCGAAATCAGTTGTTCAAAAAACTGCCCAAACCTAGGCAATAACTGCCCATTGAACTCACATTAATCACCACCAAAGTCTGCCAGAACAGCGCTAAGCTTACGCCCTTAAAAAGTTTTCATAATCTTTCATATATTGTCAAACCCCATTCATCACAGCAAGCAAGTCCATTCATATCTCCCCTCTATAGTGCTCCTATCAAAAATCGCTTTCGATCGGAGTCGACCCCAATGACAAAGCCAAACATACAAACACCTACATCAGAGAAATCCACGCGCAAAAATGAATTAAAAGCGCTCGGGTTCATCATCTTTTTACTCTTCCCCGCGCTCACTATCGCAGGGATCAGTATTTACGGCTTCATCATTTGGATGATCCAAGCCTTCGGCGGCGTTGTCGGCCACTAATTTATATCTATTTACCATATAGTTACTTTTTGAGGACGCGATTATGAAGTGGTTAACCAACCTCTGGCGCACACTGAACAAACCCACCAAAGCGCTGACCTTAGGCGCCGTCAGCATCAGCGCTTTTATCATGGGTATCATCTTCTGGGGCGGATTTAACACTGCACTCGAAGCCACCAATACCGAAGCTTTTTGTATTAGCTGCCACAGTATGGAAAGCAAACCCTACCAAGAGCTGCAGGAAACTGTGCATTGGTCGAATCATTCTGGCGTTCGCGCCACCTGCCCCGATTGCCACGTGCCCCATAACTGGAGCCGTAAAATCGCCCGTAAGATGGAAGCCTCGCACGACGTCTGGGGCTGGTTATTTAACACAGTCAACACCCCTGAAAAATTCGAAGCCAAACGCTTAGAAATGGCGAGCCGTGAATGGAAACGTTTCGACCGCGACAACTCCTTAGCCTGCAAAAACTGCCACAACTACAACTCGATGAAATGGGAAGCCATGTCACCCCTGGCACAAAAACAGATGAAACGCGCTGCAGAAATCGACCAAAGCTGTATCGATTGCCATAAAGGTATTGCCCACCATTTACCGGAAATGGGCACTGCCCGCGCACCAGAACTGATTGCAGAAGTCGGATCGGGTGTTAGCTCAGTTGAAACGAATCAAACTTACTATAGCGCCCTGACTAAACCCTTATTCTTCACTGATAAAGGCGATGTGGAAGCTGGCACGCTCAACGTAGCAACGAAAGTCAAAGTGCTCGAAACCCAAGGCAAACGCATCAAGATCGGCATCGATGGCTGGCGTAAAAAGATTGGTGCTGGCCGCGTGATCTACATGGACTTTGGCGTGAACATTCTGTCGGCACAGTTAACCAAAGACGCAGCCGAAACCGAAGGTGTTATCCAAACCTTTGAAGAAAAAGAAGATCCTATGACAGGCCTTAAATGGCAGCGTATCGAAGCACAAATCTGGACCAATAAGGATTATCTGCTGACCGAGCTGCAACCACTTTGGGGTTATGCCCGCGATACCTTCCGCTCCAGCTGCAGTGTTTGCCATACCCAACCCGATGAGGCGCACTTTGACGCCAATACTTGGCCGGGAATGTTCCAAGGCATGTTGGCCTTCGTGAATATGGACCAAGACACCCAAGCACTAGTGCAGAAATATCTGCAGGAACATTCGTCAACTTTTGTGAAAAAAGAGCACTAATTCGGGAGTAATACCATGAACAGAAGAGACTTTTTAAAGGGTATCGCCTCATCCTCTTTCGTTGTCTTAGGTGGCAGCTCAGTGTTAGCGCCCTTAAATGCCTTAGCCAAAGCGGGCATCAATGAAGACGAATGGCTAACCACAGGTTCACACTTCGGCGCCTTTAAAATGAAGCGCAAAAACGGCGTCATTGCCGAAGTGAAACCCTTCGACTTAGATAAGTATCCAACGGATATGATTAACGGCATCCGCGGCATGGTCTACAATCCATCGCGTGTACGTTACCCTATGGTGCGCTTAGATTTTTTACTCAAAGGTCATAAGAGTAATACCCATCAAAGGGGTGATTTCCGCTTTGTTCGCGTGACGTGGGACAAGGCATTAACACTGTTTAAGCATTCATTAGATGAAGTCCAAACCCAATACGGTCCATCAGGTCTGCATGCGGGTCAAACCGGTTGGCGCGCCACGGGTCAACTGCATTCCAGCACGAGTCATATGCAACGCGCTGTGGGGATGCACGGCAACTATGTGAAGAAAATCGGCGACTACTCCACAGGTGCAGGCCAAACGATTCTGCCCTATGTGTTAGGTTCAACCGAAGTGTATGCCCAAGGCACTTCATGGCCGCTGATCTTAGAACACAGCGACACTATCGTGCTCTGGTCGAACGATCCGTACAAGAACCTGCAAGTGGGTTGGAATGCGGAAACCCATGAATCTTTTGCCTACCTTGCGCAGTTAAAAGAGAAAGTGAAGCAAGGCAAGATCCGCGTGATCAGTATCGACCCTGTGGTGACTAAGACCCAAGCCTATTTGGGCTGTGAGCAACTCTACGTTAACCCACAGACAGACGTGACTTTAATGCTGGCCATCGCCCATGAGATGATCAGCAAAAAGCTCTACGACGATAAATTTATCCAAGGCTACAGCTTAGGTTTTGAAGAGTTTGTGCCCTATGTGATGGGCACTAAAGATGGCGTAGCCAAAACCCCAGAATGGGCCGCGCCTATCTGTGGTGTTGAAGCCCATGTTATTCGCGACTTAGCCAAAACCTTAGTCAAGGGTCGCACTCAATTCATGATGGGTTGGTGTATCCAACGCCAACAACACGGTGAACAACCCTATTGGATGGCGGCGGTGCTGGCGACCATGATTGGCCAAATCGGGCTTCCCGGTGGTGGCATCAGCTATGGTCACCACTACTCGAGTATCGGCGTGCCTTCATCGGGTGCCGCAGCACCTGGTGCTTTCCCCCGTAACTTGGACGAAAATCAAAAGCCGCTATTCGATAGCTCAGACTTCAAGGGCGCGAGCAGCACGATTCCGGTTGCCCGCTGGATTGATGCGATTCTCGAACCCGGCAAAACCATTGATGCTAACGGTTCGAAAGTGGTCTATCCCGATATCAAGATGATGATTTTCTCGGGTAATAATCCTTGGAACCATCACCAAGACAGAAACCGTATGAAGCAAGCCTTCCATAAGCTTGAATGTGTGGTCACTGTCGATGTGAACTGGACAGCAACTTGCCGCTTCTCCGACATAGTGCTGCCCGCCTGCACCACCTATGAGCGCAACGATATCGACGTATACGGCGCCTATGCTAACCGCGGTATTTTAGCCATGCAGAAAATGGTTGAACCACTGTTTGATAGCTTGTCGGACTTTGAAATTTTCACTCGCTTTGCCGCCGTACTCGGCAAAGAGAAAGAATACACCCGTAACATGGGCGAAATGGCGTGGTTAGAAACCCTCTATAACGAATGTAAAGCCGCCAACGCGGGCAAGTTTGAGATGCCTGACTTTGCGACTTTCTGGAAACAAGGTTATGTGCATTTTGGTGACGGTGAAGTCTGGACGCGCCATGCAGACTTTAGAAACGATCCTGAAATCAATCCACTAGGCACGCCTTCAGGTTTGATTGAAATCTTTAGCCGTAAGATTGAGCAATTCGGTTACGATGACTGTAAAGGTCACCCAACTTGGATGGAGAAAACCGAGCGTAGCCATGGCGGCCCTGGCTCTGACAAGCATCCGATTTGGTTGCAGTCATGCCACCCAGACAAACGCTTACACTCGCAAATGTGTGAGTCGCGAGAATACCGCGAGACCTACGCAGTCAATGGCCGTGAGCCTGTGTATATCAGCCCTGTCGACGCAAAAGCGCGCGGCATCAAAGATGGCGATATAGTGCGAGTCTTTAACGACCGTGGCCAACTGTTGGCAGGTGCTGTGGTATCGGACAACTTCCCTACTGGTATTGTGCGGATTCACGAAGGCGCATGGTATGGGCCAGTAGGTAAAGATGGTAGCACTGAAGGTGGGGCTGAAGTCGGCGCCCTGTGTAGTTATGGCGATCCTAACACTCTCACTTTAGACATAGGCACCTCTAAACTTGCCCAAGCTTGCTCAGCCTATACTTGCTTAGTCGAGTTTGAAAAATACCAAGGCAAAGTGCCTAAGGTCAGCTCCTTCGATGGCCCTATCGAAGTCGAAATCTAACCTTAGAACCGAAACGCTGGATGCGCCGAACGCGGCGCGTCTCAGCATCCAATCTTAGCGCCAAAACTAGGGCGTGTTGAGGAATATACAATGAGTCAAGTCGATATCAACCACGCCAGAGCCTTGGTTTATCAGCTGTTATCATCACTGTTCGCCCGCGAAGTTGACGAGCAAAGACTTAAAGAACTCACCAGCGAAGCGGCGCAGCAATTCTGGGAACAGCTTCGCCTAGAGGCTAAGCTCACTCAGTCAGTGGATAAAATTCGCAGCACGCTCAATGGGATAAAAGATGATGAGACGTTACTCGAACTCGCGGCGGATTACTGCGGCTTATTTCTCGTTGGTACCAAACACAGCGCTTCACCCTATGCTAGCCTGTATTTAAGTGGCGAAGATGAACCTCTGCTATTTGGTCAGCAACATCAGCAGATGAGTGAATTTTTACACCAGAGCAAACTGCAAGTGCAGAGTCATTTCCCAGAGCCCGCCGACCATTTGGCCGTAATGCTCGCCTATATGGCGCACTTATGTTGTCACAGTGAAGACAGTGTCCAATTAAGCTTTTTGCAAACCTGCGTCGACTCTTGGTTAGCAAAATTTATTAACCAACTCACTCAATGCGACAAAAACGGTTTCTATAGTGCCGTTGCCATACTCACCTTAGCGTGGGTGAAGCAAGATATCGCACAGCTTGAACCCGCTGAGGCGGTGATTAGCTAAACGTTCTAGAGCTACTTATCTTTAGATTAATGCTATCCAATGGGTTTATGAGCAGGCAAGTTCAGTCGTTTTGTGCAGCTAACCATTGGCTCAAGGCGGCAATCGATGCCTGCCTGCAAGACTCAAGGCGTTGAAATTCACTAAGCTCAAACGCGTTATTTGCACTGGCTTTTAGCGCCAGCTCTAACTCCTTACATAATTTAGCTAACGCTATCAGCCCCATACTGGCACTGCTGCCCTTAAGCCCGTGCAGCAATTTGGCTACATCTTCCTTGGGATTAGCTAGAGACAGTTTGGCAAGCTGCTCACGACTCGAATCACTAAAAAGATCGAGCATAGACATCATAGCTTCGCTGCCGAGTACGTCCTTATCCTGCGCTAACTGCTTGAGATCTAATAACGGCTCATCATCGACATCCGCTATTGTCGTTGTAATCTTAGCTTCCGTTGTGACTTGAGGCGGCGCAGACAACAGGTCATTCACGGTCGATGATGAAATGGATGCCGACAAGGGAGAAACCGCAACGCCAAGCCATTCTGTAAGGGTTTGTAGACTTAGAGGCTTAGCCAATACAGCATCAAATCCTACCTCGCGGTAATGCTGTAAATCCTCGCTCTGCATTTGGGCGGTAAAGGCGGCAAACTTCACATTAGGGTTGGCGATCAACATTTTTAACTGCGGCAATAAATCAATTCCAGAGCCATCACTGAGCTGAATATCCAGCATCACAGCATCGAAAACCAAACCGCTAGACTCAACAAATTCAAGCGCCTGTTGGCAACTGACAGCAAGCACTGACTTGTGACCTAAGTGCGCTAAAAATCCCTGCGCCACCATAGCATTCACTTTATTGTCTTCTACCACCAGCACTTGGCGAATAGGCACTAATACCCTCTCTGTTACCGCTTTGACATAGGTCATATCGCATTCATTAAAGGCCAGTTCAAAACCAAACTCACTGCCTTTCCCTGGTTGACTTTTGACCCAAATCCCGCGGCCGCTAGCATCCATTAACTCAACCAATTGCTTACAAATGGCGAGCCCTAACCCCGTGCCGCGACTGCGACCTTGATTCGGTAAAGCACTGTAGGGCACAAACAATTTATCGAGTGCCGCAGGCGCAATACCTACGCCCGTGTCCTGTACAACAAAAGACAGTTGAGTACCCTGCAAACTAACGCTTAACGTCACGCCGCCCTCTTGCGTAAATTTAATGCCATTACCTATGAGATTGAACAACACTTGGCGCAACTTTGGCCCATCGATATTGATGCAACTTGGTAGCTTTGATTTGTTCATTTTGAGGCTGAGGCCAGCCAAATTAGCACCGGCAACCATGATCGCCAGCACTTCATCGAGCAAGGTATTGATATCGGTTGGCCTTGGCTCGTGGCTGAGTTTTCCTTGTTCAAGGCGCGAAAAATCCAAAATATCGTTCAACACGGTTTGTAATAACGTGCCGCTATATTGCGATAGCGCTAACATTTGCTGCTGCGCTGGCGGTAGTTCACTGTGACCGAGCAAGGTTAATGTACCGAGTAAACCGTTGAGAGGCGTGCGAATTTCGTGGCTCATGGTCGCAAGGAATTGGGATTTTGCCTGACTCGCCTCTTCAGCAATTTGCCTTGCTTTAGCATGGCCCTTGGCTTCGGCATCGAGGCGATTATTGGTATCGGCTAACTCTTGCGTACGGGCAGCAACGGTTTGCTCCAACGCCTTTTTATGCTCGGTCAACTCATCTGCCACCAGACGTAAATCAGCCTGTAATTTAAGATTATGGGCAGTTTTACGCTTGAAGGCTTCGATAGCATTTGCCATCGCAGTCAGTTCATCATCACCGTGGGCCTCTAAACTCACGTTCGTGTCACCTAAGCTCAAGCGGGACATAGCCTCGGTCGCCTGATTTAACCTAAGGGCGATACCGCGATAAATCACTCGATAGATCACAAAGCCAATCACCACAAACATCAAGGCACCTGTGCCCCAAAGCCCAAGCCTAGCAAGGGACAATTGGTGTAGATAATCACTACGTGCTAATTCAGCCTGTTGTTGCTGTTGATTTAGGGCGCGATCCACCAGCGTATTGAGTCCATAGAGTTTTTCGGCTAGCTCTTGCTGCTGACGCTGTTGCTGCTGCAGTGTTTGACTTAATTCCCGCTGCAATTTAATGATTTGCGGTGTGTGCGCCAACACTGCTAATTCGGTTTTTAACGCCTGCAAACGCCCCGGGTCGCGAATTATCTCGGGCACATTATCGAGCGCCATCAAATCGATATTGATGTCACTCGAAGCAGGCGCTGAATCCGTCTTATGGGCGAGCGCCCTCTCCATTGCCGTCGCCATCTCAGGCTCAGGAAGGGTAAAACTCGGGGAAGGATTCGAGTTTGCGAACGTCGCCAGTAACTTCGGCACACTTAATTGCAATTCTGACTGCAATTCGGAGGATTCAAATAACTGACTTAACAAGGCAATTTGATGAACTAACTTAAGGGCACGATTGAGCTGCTCTTGAATATCAAGTTCGCCCTCAATCACATCGTCGAGCAATCGGCCGCTGCGCTTCGCCCCTGCCATATCAGGATAGGCCTGACTCAACTTCGCCAAAATGGCAGAATTCACCACGGCGAGCTCAGATTGAAGTAATTCTGAGGCATGTCCTGCTGCAATGGACAATTCATGGGCCTTCAGCTGCAGTTCATCGCCCATGGTCAAACGCCGACCCACACTTTTGCCAAGTGAAGTTAATTGGCTGATGATTTGTTCGGCCAGCAGGTTCAGATTTTGGCCTTCGTCGACATCCAATATGGTTAAGGTTTTGATGCCATTAAACATATTGACACTTTCAAGGCTCAGTTTACGACCAATAAACTCCCGTTGTCGTTCATCTTCTACCCGCCCTAACTGCTGCACACCATCAGACAAGGCATTAGAAGCTTGCACTAGCTGCCTTGCCGCTTGGGATGCGGGGAGCGACTCTTCGTACAAGTAAATGTCGGCCTGTTTTAACCAATGCAGACTTAAGCTGCCTAAGCTAACAAGCAGCATCAACAATACGCCTAACACACTGAAGGCGAGCATTAATCGACCGGTTAAACTGGTTCGCGATAAAGATAAAGGAGCCACACATCTTCCTTAAACTGTTACAATGCCACCCAAGATTATGCTTAGCGGATAATACGGGATGATGCGAAAATATTGGCAACGATGGCTCACACTCGCCACATTTGGCCTCGTGTTTTCAGGCTATGCGACAAGTGAACCCCTCACTTGGCCATTAGAGCAGCGCACGCCATTCAATGTCAAAATCCAGCAATCCCAAACATTAAACTACTTACCGCTGACAAAAGCTCAACAGCCTTGGCGGATTTGCGCCCTAGTGCCACACCTTAAAGATGCCTACTGGATTGGCATTGATTATGGACTGATCCAACATGCGAAAACCCTTGGCGTCTCACTCGATCTCTTCGAAGCTGGCAGTTATTACCATATAGATAAGCAACTGGCTCAGCTGCAAAGCTGTATGCAAGGCGACTATGATGCCATCTTACTGGGCTCAGTCAGCCCTGATTTACTTGCCCAATTTACCGCGCCACTGACTAAACCCGTGCTAGCCCTAGTCAATAAACTTAATAGCGACCAAGTCAAAACTCATATTGGCGTCAACTGGTATCAAATGGGGCTACTGGCGGGTAACTTCATCAAAGCCGATGCAACATCACAACATCCGCAACAAACGGCAAATTTGGCACTCTTAGCCGGACCGGAAAACCTAGGTGGCACTGATTTAGTTGAGCAAGGTATACGTCAGGCGCTTGAAGGGAGCCAAGTCAAGATTAGTGCCATTCAGCACGCCGATAATAATCGCAATTTGTATCGTGACCAGTTGCAGATGCTGCTTAAAGCTCAGCAGCCAGATTATATTCTCGGCAGCGCAGTGGCGATTGAGGCCGCCATTAGTACCTTGAAACAAAAGAGATTAAGTAACAGAGTCAAGCTAGTAAGCAGTTACTTTTCCCCCGCCATTTTACGTGGGCTAAAACGGGAAAAAGTCATCTACAGCAATGATGATTTAGTCGTGTTACAGGGGAAACTCGCAATTGATGTCACAGTGAAACAACTCGAAGGCGCTAAGGCATTTGGCGATATAGGCCCAGCGATCATCAAGCGAACATCATCCTCCAACACTTTGTCCCAATTAGACTTCAGCCTAGCGGAAGCCGACTTTTACCCTCTGTACCAAGTGCGACCTCACTCGCATTAATCGTCCACTTTAGCGGCAAATAAATAGCCTTCGCCATGAATAGTGACAAACAATTCAGTGTCGAGTTTATTGCGAAGGCGGCGTATGATCACATCGATCGTTCTGTCATTGACATCCAGATTACGGTGGCTGGTTTGCTGCATTAAACGCTCGCGGGATAAGACTTGCTGCGGATGCAGGGCAAATGCGACCAGTAGCTCGAATTCCGCTTTGGTGAGTTTGATCAACGCATCGCCATGGCGTAATTTGCGGCTGTTAAGTTCGAGTTGATAACCTTCGAAACTTAACACATCGTCCGGTTGAGATAATTCTTCGGCGACCGCCAACTCAGCTTGCTTCACAAGGGAAATCCGCCATAGAAGGTTTTTTACCCTAACCAGCAACTCCCTCAGTTCGAAAGGTTTAGTTACATAATCATCGGCGCCCATTTCGAGACCAACGATTTTGTCGATAGATTCATCCCGCCCAGAGACCAGAATGATGCCCACATGGGAGCGGCTGCGTAGCTCACGGGTCAGGCTCAAACCATCGACACCGGGCAAATTGATATCTAGCATGATCAAATCGATATGTTGGCGATTAAACTCGTACCACATTTGCTCGCCATCGGCCGCCTCAACGACGCGATAACCTTCCTTTTCAAAATATCCCTTTAATCGCGCACGGATAACCGCTTCATCGTCGACAACCAGCACACTGTAAGCCATTTTCAATTTCTCTTATTTTACTTAAGTGAATTATTCATACTTTTTCATATTTGCATATGAGTGAAAGGTTAAATATGCGATCTCGGTAGCTTTATTGAATAAAAAATTGCTCTGCTTTTACAGTCACATCAATATGACATATGCTTAGGGACACTGATGGGACTACACTTAGCAGACTATGAAAGAAAAAGGATTGGGTATGGACGAAAGGCGCAAGTTTTCGCGGATTCTATTTGCCACAAATGCACATCTACAACAAGGTGTTGCACAGTGGGAGACGACCATTCTCGATTTGAGTCTAAATGGCGCTTTGGTCGAAGAGCCGCAAAATTTTATCCACTCGGGTGATGCTATTACCCTCAGTTTTATCTTGCCCGAGTCTGATATTGAGATCCGTATGGAAACTGAGTTGGTCCATCAAAAAAATGCCCAATTAGGCTTGAAGTGTAACTTCATCGACGTCGACAGCATCAGCCACCTAAAACGTATGGTGGAGCTGAACTTAGGTGATGCTTCCTTGCTGAATCGCGAACTTATGTTGTTTATCGAAAAACACAACATCGCAGATTAAGACACTCGCTCACAAACACAAACAGCGCTAATGGCGCTGTTTTGCTTACTGGCGTTCATCTCGCTTGAGAGCGTTTAATGCTAGCTAGTATCTACATTTAGCATAGCTAGCGCCTTACTTTAGCTAGCATCTAATTTTACTCGCGCCTAATGACTAAATCGCTTCTAGCGCTTCAGATAACTTAGACACACCCACGACTTCCATCCCCGCAGGAGGCTTTTTCGGCACATTGGCCTTTGGCACAATTGCGCGCTTAAAACCATGCTTAGCAGCTTCGATTAATCGCTCTTGGCCATTGGGTACAGGCCGAATTTCACCAGATAATCCCACTTCACCAAAGGCGACTAAATCGCTGGGCAAAATATCCCCGCGAAAACTCGATACCATAGCAAGTAACAAGGTTAAGTCGGCACTGGTTTCTGTCACTTTCACGCCGCCCACCACGTTCACAAACACATCCTGATCTGACATCTGTAAACCGCCGTGACGATGCATCACAGCAAGCAACATGGCTAAACGGTTAGCATCCATACCCACAGCCACGCGGCGCGGGTTAGACATGGCCGAGTTATCCACCAACACTTGCAGTTCCACCAGTAGCGGCCGCGTACCTTCCCAAACCACCATAACAAGCGAGCCAGAAGATTCTTCTTCACCACGGGAAAGGAAAATTGCCGAAGGATTGGCGACTTCTTTTAAGCCGCGCTCTGTCATGGCAAATACGCCTAACTCGTTGATCGCACCGAAACGGTTTTTGTGGGAACGCAAGGTGCGATAACGACTATCGCTATCGCCTTCGAACATCACAGAGCAATCGATGCAATGCTCCAATACCTTAGGCCCTGCCAGACTACCATCTTTAGTCACATGGCCGACCATGATGACGGCAATACCATTTTCCTTCGCAAAACGCGTTAAGTAAGAGGCGGATTCACGTACTTGCGACACACTGCCTGGGCTCGATGCCACATCGCTCATGTGCATCACTTGAATCGAATCAACCACTATGACCTTTGGTAATTCTTTGAGGGCCACTTCGCAAATTTGTTCAACGCTGGTTTCAGACAACATCCGCAGTTTATTAGTTGGTAAACCAAGACGATGGGCGCGCATCGCCACTTGCTGCAAGGATTCTTCACCAGTGACATAGAGTGCAGGCATTTGCTCGGCCAGATGACACAAGGTTTGCAATAAAAGCGTACTCTTACCCGCGCCTGGATGACCGCCAATCAAAATGGCTGAACCTGGCACGATTCCGCCACCGAGCACTCGGTCTAACTCCCCGAAATGACTCAATATTCGCGGCAGAGCATTGAGATCGATTTGATCTAATGTCTTCACTTCATTGCTGCTCGCACCAGCGTAACCGACAAACTTAGTGCTGCGCCCAGGAGAAGCCGTACCGAGCCTGACCTCAGTAATCGTATTCCATTCCTGACAAGCACTGCATTGCCCTTGCCAGCGGGGAAAGTCTTGTCCACACTCATTACATACGTACGCCGTTTTATTCTTTGCCATAACTCATTAAAATCTGTATAAAATCAATTTAAGTAACGATGAATACTGCCGACATAAGACTAACACAGCACGGCATAAAATCAGCATTAGAAAAGACCCTACATGAGTTTAGATAACCATAGTGTACTCATCGAACAGCTCAAGCCATTGCTCATGGAGCCTAACTTCCAAGAGATTTTTCAGCAGCTGACGATAGATGAAACCAATTCGACCCGTTTTCTTGTGAAAATGGAATTGAGTCGTTTGGCTTCGCCTTGCACCCGAATTATCGATCTCAGGGATAAATCTGAGCTTGCTTGTACTGAAGTCATGTTAGGTCAACAGCGACATTTTTTAGATGAACCCGCCAAGAACAGTTTACATGAGGCCATGTCACTGTATCGCAACCAATATACCTTAGGCGTCTATGAACATGTGCTCAATGCTCACCAACAGCGTCGGGTAAAATTACGCCAAGGTGTGACTCAGGTTGAAGCCGCCGAGCCAGAACCTTTTATGGTGCCAGGCGTGGTATTGGGCAGTTATTTCAACCGTGCCGAAGAGCGGATGAATTACAGTATTCGCATTGCGGCTTCACAAACGGGTCGCGGTGAAGTGCCAGGGATCACGGCAGATTTATCTATCGGCGGTGCCCGTATTCGCCTCGCCGCCAATCATCCCTTCGATCTCGACCATCCCCTTAAAATAAAATTACTGGAACTCAGTGAAGAGTTTTACTATCCCGATCTCCAGCTCGGCGTGGATTATCAGATTGTCGATAGCCAAACCAATGGCGAATATATTTGGCTAAGGCTCAAACGCCTTGGTGGCAGCGAAGCCTTAAGTGAAATGCTCGGCAATTTAATCCGCGGCTATAAACTGCGTTACAAGGTAGATGTCAATGATGTGATAGTGAGTGCAACAGGACTCGGATTTGAACGCCATTATTTACCCCACCTGCCCCACTTACCTTTGTATTTCAATACTCAAACCCAAGGTTTGAGTCACATGCTGCTCAGCCGTGATAACCAGCAGATAGTGCATTACTTTCAAGATGAAAATGATATCAGCCAATTACCAGCCATGCTGACCCCAAGCCGAGTATCGGCACTGCTGAGTCATCCAGAAAATCCCGACCACGGGCTTTTTTTTAGCTTTACCTATAATGCCCAAGGCTGCTTATATTTTTACTCTGCCACCTTAGCGGAGCTTAAAGCTAAGGGCATGATGCCTTTATTCCTAGGCTTTGCATCGACCAAACCTAGCTGGCGGATCTTTAAAGTTACCCAAGATAAAATTTATCATGATAAGGGCTATCGCCGCGCAACCCTGCCGGGCGATGAGGCTAAATTCAGCCCACTGGTCGAACAGCAGTTATCGCAGTTTAGTCATTTACTGCAGCTCATCGATATCAGCAATGAAGATACCAGAGGGCATTACAAAGCCTGGCAAGACAACAGTAATGCCAATGCCCTTAAAACCTTTGGTCAACAACGATTAACCGCCAATCAAATTAAGTTAGTTTCCATGCAGTTTAGCGAGCGACGCCAAGAGGCTCGTTTCGCCTTTAAAACCTTAGTCAACGTGACGCAAGACAAGCTAAAAGCCACGGGCATTACTTTAGATATCTCTAGCCGTGGCATGCAATTAACCTTAGACAATCCGACAGAGTTCTCATCGAATAAACCGCTACTGTTAAGCTTCCCTAAACTACAAACCATTGCGGGTAAAACACAGTTAGATAATCTCCCTTACCGTTTAGTGCGCACCCGTAAGAATGGTGTAACACTGCATTTAACCGCGGTCATGGGCCATACACCCCATGTGGGGGTCGAGTTTTTAAATAAACTGATTGCCCATAATAAGGAAAAGTTAGAACAACTGACTGAGAACAATAGTGAAGCGAATGAACTTGCCGATGGTTTAAAAAATATTTTGATGCATGATTTGCATTCTGTGCCCTACTTTGTTGAAAAAACGACAAAATCGGCTCAAGTCGCGTGTTTAGGCGTAGGTACACAACAGGATGAGATCAGCGATATTTTTGCCGCAGGCACGTCAGATACTCTGCAATATAATTTAGCACCGCTGCTAAAGGATGGATTCTTTAAGCGGGATATCCTCGAACCTATTCGCCAGATGAAACCCCAGCAAGATATGGATTTCATTGAAGTGTTTGTCCAGTTGATACGTCAATCTCGTGGCAAAATCTTTTTGAAATGCACTTCAGCCACAGAAGTCGGTGATGTGGATGCTCAGATAACCTTTATCAATCAGAGCAAAGCGTTAGGCCGATTCCTCGCTCTACGCGTTTACCGAGGTGCGACTGAGAAGCCAGACATGAGTTATCTGCGTCGCGAATTGGAATACATTAATATTCATGCAAACCATAAAGCTAAACAATTAGAAGAACAGTTATGGCGGATAATTGGTGTCGGTGAACTGTTAGATATCACCCAAGAGGTTGAACTAAGATACCCTGCAATCCATAAAAAACAGTCTTAATTGTTTAATACCGCCAGATCAAAACTTAAATACCAATCCCTAATCTTAGGAAAATGATCACTGCTAGCATCTATATGCGTCAGCATATCGGCATGACCATAATCATGTTTAAAACCATTATCTTTAGAAAGAAGCGTTGATTTCCCCCGTTTAAAGCCGCACTCTGCGACCATATCAGCCACATCTTCTGGATGTCCAAGCACAGTATCGCTCTGCCCTGAGATAAACCAAGCTGGTGGCCAATTAGCGAATGTTGCCGCTTTCGCATAATCAAATCCATCGTCGTGGTCGAGCCAATCTCCTCGCACCCAATCGATACTTTGAACTAATGAGGCGCGACTTTCATTGTCCATACCGATGCGCAACTTGTCGGCAGCAAGGTAACCTTGGCCCATAGCTAAACCTGGCGCTAAACGATTCCAAAAAACATCAACCATTAACCACTTTTTGAAGGATTTAACCCGAATCGTCCGCTTACTACCGAAGGTCAGCAATGAACGAACACTTTGTTGTAACTCAGGATAACGGGCCAGACTGCTCGCCATTAACACCCCGCCCCATGAATGGGCGCACCAATGCACCTGCGAAGGCGGCACGATTTTGCAATCATGCTTAGCCGCCTGTTCTTGGCAGGCTTTTTGATGTAACTCGAGAATCGCCTGCTGCACTAAAGGTAATTGCTCGCGGATCACTTCACCTTGCCCTAAGGTAAAATCCCGATCGATTTTCGGCAAACTGAGCCCTCTGCCAGCGGTATCCAACACATACACCACAAATCCCGCCTTAGCCAAAAAACAACCTAGGCCACGGCCACTTTGGCTATAGAACACCCGACCGTTAGACATGGCACCATGGAGCATGAGAATAGGCGTCTTAGAAAAATCAGGCACCGACGGTAATAACTGACGTAGATGCAGTTGGCCATCGCGGTACGGCAGAAAGATTGAAGACTGTGAAATGGGTGATGTTGAGCCTTGAGCGAGCTGAGTCAAAATGAGTCACTGGTAGTTTATCAATCTCCCTAAACTACCAGCTCATCAATAAAAGACAAGAGTCATTACTCTAACTCAGCCCTGACTTAGGCTTTCATCTCGGCTCAAATTTCAAATAAATGAATAGCCTAGATTTGCAACAGATAAGGTAAAACGCGCAGGTCGAGGTGGCGAATATTGGCATCCGCCGCCGCTGCCAACTTAGGTTTAGCATGGAAAGCGATACCAAAATCCGCCGCCATCACCATAGGGATATCATTGGCGCCATCGCCGATAGCAACGCTTTGGCCTTTTGGAATGCCCCACTGCTCACTGCAACGCTCAACCACATCCGCTTTAAACTGCGCATCCACGACTTTACCCGTCACTTCACCCGCGAGTTTGCCGTCAGTGATGACTAACTCATTAGCAAAGGCCGCATCTAAGCTTAGAAGCTGTTTTAAATGACCCACAAAAGGCGTAAAGCCGCCAGATGCCACCACTAAACGCCAGTCATGGGATTTAAGTTCTAACAGCATGGACTCAAGCCCAGGCATCAAAGGCAAGTTGTCGCACAAGGTCGTGATAATACTGGCATCAGCGCCCTTAAGCTGTGCCACGCGCTGACGCAGACTCTGCTCAAAATCTAGCTCACCTTGCATAGCAAGTTCAGTAATCGCCGCCACGCGCTCGCCAACACCCGCCATGGCCGCTAATTCATCAATACATTCAATCTGAATCGCCGTGGAGTCCATGTCCATCACTAATAAGCCGGGATGGTTCAAACGAGGTAAATCAAAATTGATGACATGCAGTTCAGCCAAAGACTTCGGGAATGCTGCTAACTGCGCCTGAGAAGGCAAATTTACCAGTGCCAACTCGATACAATGTAAGCCGACTTGACGTTCGATATGTGAAATACCGATAACATCAGACTGAGACAACTGCGCAATCCAGGCCGATATCCCTGCCTGCGCTAACGTATCTTGATAGATCACACGCAAACGCGAAACACCAGCGGGGTTTGCTGACTCTTGATAACGTTCAAACACTTGCCCTTGGCGTTCAAACCTTGGGGAATGGTCAGAGACTAACCACAAAAAAAGCGCATCTTGGTTCAAGCTTTCCATCGGACTTAAATTCTCCAACTATCGGGCTCACTCAGAATCAATTATGATTAGGCAAGCGCTCTACATTTTAAGGGTCAAAGTGTTATATCTTAAAGGGCTAAAGAAAAGCCATAAAATCAGTAGACTGATCCAAATTGCTGCCGCCTTCGCCTTGATATTAGGCTTAGTGCAATTGTGGCAGACAAGCCTACTACAAGGTCAGCTGCTTCTAAAGTCCCAAACTCAAAAGATGGCCAGATTACTGGTGCAGCAAACCGCCTATGGAGCCGCGCCCGCACTACAACTGCAAAATGATGAGCAGTTGCAATGGCTCGCCAGCGCTTTAGTCGAAGATCCTAAGGTGATGTCTGCGGCTATCTTCAGCGACCAAGGCATGCGGTTATCTTTCGCCCAAAGCATCACTAAGGATGTTGTCGATCCTGACTCGGAAGAAATGAATTTGCTACTAAGCAAATATCCTCCCTATGTAGAGCCTGTGATCCAAGAAGGGAAAAATCTAGGTTATGTCGAAGTCAGGCTCGATACCAAGCTGTTTTTCAACGAAATCAAAGAGGCCCACAATTTAAACATGGAGCAACAACAAATCATGCTGCTGGTTGCAGGCTTGATTGGTATGTTGCTTTCGCGCTCTTTGTCTTTCAAACGCGCCGATTTTGACCGCCGCCGCTTTCGGGTTAAGTTGCGTCAAGCTCCGAAAAAACCTAAGAAACGATCCTCAACTGAAGAGCCATCAGAAAGTGTTAATGATAGTTTGGCGCAAGTGCTAACAGAAGATCAACTGGTGTCGACCACTGATTATCCACAAGAAAAAGCGGCTAAACCCACTAAGGCGCCAAAAGCAGTGACAGAGGCAAATACCGATAAGCTCACTCAGACCCGCGTGCAAACTAAGGCCGAAAAAACGTCAGAAAAATCATTGGAATTACAGGATAATACAGCAGTTGAAAACGCGGCAAACGATGCGGAACAAGCGGTACCTGTTAAGGTTAAACCTAAAGTGAAAAGTGTCCGTCGGGTAAAACACGCGACTAAAGCAACAACCGCTGCGGCCGAAACCTCGACGCCAAAAACACCCAGTGAACCAAGTGAACCAAGTGATCTCGACACAGATTCAACAGGTTAATATCTATTTCGATAGATAAGGTAAATCACTAATCTATTGATAGCTAAGCTCTAGATAAGCCATAAACAAGCAATTTCTAATAACCAAACCATTAATAATAAAGTTGAATAGAAAAGCCGCTAAAAATTGGCATAAAAAAGGGGTTCGCATTGTGAACCCTTTTTTTCAGTAGCACACTCTTACAGCGTAACAGTTACAGTGTAATTGCCGCTTCTAATGTCATGATGATCATATCATTAAATGTGGTTTGACGTTCTTCTGCAGAAGTCTTTTCACCGGTACGGATGTGGTCAGATACAGTCACAACGCACAGGGCACGCGCACCAAACTCATGGGCAACGCCGTACAAACCAGCCGCTTCCATTTCAACGCCTAATACGCCCATCTTCTCCATCACGTCAAACATTTGTGGATCAGGAGTGTAGAACAGGTCCGCAGAGAAAATGTTACCTACGCGAACTTTAGTGCCACGAACTTTCGCAGATTCGATAACCGCATTCATCAGCTCATAGTTAGCGATAGCGGCAAAATCTTGGCCTTTAAAACGTAAACGGTTAACCGCTGAGTCAGTACATGCACCCATACCGATGATCACGTCACGTACTTTAACGTCAGTGCTGATCGCACCACAAGTACCCACACGGATCAGATTCTTAACGCCGTAATCACGAATTAATTCAGTTGCATAGATAGAGCATGAAGGAATACCCATGCCAGAACCCATTACTGAAATACGCTTACCTTTGTAAGTACCAGTAAAACCTAGCATGTTTCGAACATCAGTCACTTGCTCAACATTTTCTAAGAATGTTTCAGCAATATATTTTGCACGTAATGGATCGCCTGGAAACAGCATTGTCTCAGCGAATGCGCCCTCTACAGCATTAATGTGTGGTGTTGCCATCGAAATAACCCCTGTTTATTTTATTAAGACTTAAGTCTTTGTTTACTGACGGCAAATGTCAGCCGCCAAATCGAAATAAATGCTAATTTGCCTAAAGGAACGATTCGCCATAGGCCATAGGTTCAAGCTTAAAGTGACTCGCAATAGATTGGCCGATATCAGCAAAGCTGTTACGACGACCCAGCGATCCCGCTTTCAATCCAGCGCCAAAGGCTAATACTGGCACATATTCACGGGTATGATCCGTGCCTTGCCATGTTGGATCGCAACCGTGATCCGCCGTTAAAATCAGCAGATCATTTTCACCTAGTAATGCGAGCATTTCAGGCAAACGGGCATCGAAATATTCCAGCCCTTTGGCATAGCCAGCAACATCACGGCGATGACCGTAGTGAGAGTCGAAATCAACGAAGTTAGTAAACACTATCGTGTTATCACCCGCAGATTTCACTTCAGCTAAGGTCGCATCGAAAAGTGCTTCTAAGCCGTTCGCCTTCACTTTTTTAGTGATACCACAGTAAGCATAAATGTCGGCAATCTTGCCCACACTCACTACTTCACCGCCAGCCTCTTTCAGCTTGTCTAATACGGTTTTTGCCGGTGGCTCTAGTGAATAATCCTTACGATTGCCGGTACGGGCAAAGTCACTTGGGCCAGTACCATCAAATGGACGGGCAATGACACGACCTATGTTGTAAGGCTCTAACTCTTCACGGGTTATTTCGCAAAGACGATAGAGATTTTCTAAACCGAAAGTTTCTTCATGACAAGCGATTTGGAACACAGAATCGGCTGAGGTATAGAAAATAGGCATGCCAGAACGCATGTGCTCTTCGCCTAACTCTTCTAAAATAGTTGTGCCAGAAGCATGACAATTACCTAAAAACCCATCCAGACCCGCACGGGCTAAAATCTTATCCGTCAGTTCTTTAGGGAAAGAATTTTGGTGCTCACTGAAATAACCCCATTCGAATAGTACGGGTACGCCCGCCATTTCCCAGTGACCGCTCGGAGTATCTTTACCCGAACTTAACTCTTGCGCATGACCATAAGCACCAATCAGCTCAACATTATCGCCAAAACCTGGGGCAAAGGCGCCCGTGCTTTCCATCGCCGCATGACCCAAACCTAAGCGCGCTAAGTTAGGTAATTTCAGCGGACCTTCACGGCCAATATCGGCTTTGCCTTCGGCGCATGCTTTAGCAATATGACCAAAAGTATCTGAACCGACATCACCAAAGCTTGCTGCATCAGCAGAAGCACCGACTCCAAAGGAGTCCAACATCATAATAATGGTACGTTTCATAATTCTTCCTTAAAGATCCGCTGCACGAATATAGGCATAGATCTCAGGTGTTTTTTCTGGAGCGGTTTCACCAATGTGAATCGCTTTTTTCACCGCAAGTTCCGCTTCCGCGAAGGCGGCTTCAGACTGTGCATGGATAACGGCAATTGGCGTCGATGAATCCACTTTATCGCCTAGGGCACACACTTGGGTTAAGCCAACACTATAGTCTAGTGCATCACCGGGCTTACGGCGGCCGCCACCTAAGGTCACAACCGCTAAACCTAATTCACGGGTATCCATGCTATAGGCATAACCTTGCATATCGGCAAAAACCGGGCGAATAATTTGCGATTGCGGTAGGTATTTACTGTAGTTTTCAACAAAATCGACCGGACCACCAAGACCCGACACCATCTTGCCAAAGAGTTCTGCGGCGCGGCCATTATCGAGTACACGATTCAGTTTAGCGCGAGCGTCGGCCTCATTGCTTGCAAGACCGCCAAGAAGCAGCATCTCAGCGCAAAGACCCATAGTGATTTCATATAAACGCGGATTACGGTAAGCCCCCGTTAAAAAATCGATGGCTTCTTTCACTTCAACCGCGTTACCTGCACAAGATGCAAGCACTTGATTCATATCGGTAAGCAAAGCCGTCGTTTTCGTACCCGCGCCATTTGCAACGGCGGCGATACTGCGAGCTAATTCTTCCGATGCCTCATAGGTTGGCATAAAGGCGCCGCTACCAACTTTTACGTCCATCGCCAACGCATCTAAATTACAGGCTAATTTCTTAGACAGGATCGACGCTGTGATGAGGGAAATAGATTCAACGGTGGCGGTATTATCGCGAATAGAATAGAAGCGTTTATCGGCAGGAACGAGATCGCCCGTTTGGCCAATAATCGCCACACCGACGTCTTTAACCACTTTACGGAACAATTCACTTGATGGCTCAGTTTGGTAACCCGGAATGGCATCAAACTTATCGAGCGTGCCGCCCGTATGACCTAGGCCACGCCCAGAAATCATAGGCACATAACCACCACAAGCCGCAGCCATAGGGCCAAGCATCAGACTAATCACATCGCCCACACCGCCAGTGCTGTGTTTGTCGATAACTGGACCGTTGAGTCCCAATGATTGCCAATTAAGCACAGTGCCAGAATCACGCATCGCTGTCGTTAAAGCGATTCTTTCAGCCATATTCATGTCATTAAAATACACCGCCATGCCTAATGCGGCGATCTGACCTTCAGATACGGAGTTGGTAGTGATACCTTGAACAAAGAACTGTATTTCTTCGGAACTTAGCGCTAAACCATTACGTTTTTTACGAATAATCTCTTGAGCTAGAAACATGATACTGCCTCCAAGATAGGCACTAACAACTCTGTCGCTAGTGCTTATCTTTGCAATGAAACATCAAAACTGTAGCAATATTACAAGTTCATACTATCGAAGTTTTGAGTTTACCAAATAGATTTAGGTCACACTTAATTAGGCTCGCTATACGCAGATAGTATTAATCAGCGATAGTTTGCGATTAATAGCCTTGAGTCGGCTTAGGCGCATCTGCCAGTTCTAATGTGTGCAGCAAGCTGTTTAAGAGGCTTGAAGCACCAAATCTAAAGGTACGTGGTGAAACCCAGTCAGCACCTAAAATACGCTCAGCAACACCGAGGAACTCAGCCGCTTGAGCTGCATCACGCACGCCACCAGCAGGCTTGAAGCCTACTTGGGTATTCTTCTCGCTGATCACAGTTAACATGATTTCAGCCGCTTCGAGTGTGGCGTTTACAGACACTTTACCCGTAGAAGTTTTAATAAAGTCGGCACCCGCATCGATTGAAAGTTCAGATGCACGGCGGATGAGCGCAGGATCGGCTAACACGCCAGATTCGATGATGACTTTTAATAAGACTTCACCACAGGCTTCTTTACAGGCTTTAACTAATTCAAAACCAATGGTTTCATTGCCTTCCATCAGTGCGCGGTATGGGAATACCACGTCAACTTCGTCTGCACCATAGGCAACGGCAGCGCGGGTTTCTAGCACGGCAATGGCGATGTCATCATTGCCATGGGGGAAGTTAGTCACTGTGGCGATTTGAATATCTTCAGCACCGATTTCATCGAGAGTCTTACGTGCTATCGGGATGAAACGAGGGTAAATGCAGATAGCGGCAGTATTGCCTGCAGCCGTTTTCGCTTTGTGGCACAGGTCGATCACTTTTTGATCTGTGTCGTCATCATTCAAAGTCGTTAAGTCCATTAACTCGATGGCGCGTTGTGCTGCTTTTTTTAAATCAGTCATAATAGCTCTCCAAAATAAAAATTAAATGAATAGAAATCAGTCGCATAAAAACAACTCTTAAGAGGTGGCATTATTTTGATTATTTTTATGGCCGGGCCTTCAGGCGGTGCCGAGTAATTTGCTTGTACAAACTACCTTGTTGTAGGTATTCAATCTTGCCTAAGTCATAAAGAGCAATAGGCATCCTGACACTTAAAAAAATAACTTATAAGTGACCACGACTTGAATCCTTGAAGACCGGAAGAGAGGATACGAATAAAATCTTGCTCCTACTTTTCCGCGAAAAATCCATTTTAGCGCGAGAAAAACACAAACCTTTATATAAACCCACTTGTTAGCCTAATAGGCTTAGATAAAGACTCATGGTAAAACAAAGATGGAGCCGCATAATGCGGCTCCAACAAGCAACTAGTATTACAAGAAATTAGAACTTGTAAGTAGCACTAAAATAGTGCGCAAAACCAGTTGACTTAAAGCCGTCAGAATCAGCAATTAGATAAACATCATTATAGGCCTTTAAACCATAACCAACTGCAAATTGCTCTGAGTGCCAATAAATGCCATTAAACATGGCGCCACCATGAGTAGCCTTGCCTGTTGCACCGTTAAACTCAGAATCAGCACCAAACTGATAATCTAGGTAACCTTGATAAGAAATGAATGAGCCGTTATCAAAATTAATGAAAGGCTTGAACCAGTTCATAGAAAACTGATACCCATTCCAGTCTTTAGCCTGAATTTCATAGTACTTATAAAGATTCATGCTGACTTTACCAAACCAAGGAACATTAACATCAGCACCAATACCAACAGAACCGTTGTTTACGTCACCAGCACCAGGGCCGTACAGATTGGCATCACCGCCACCCCAGTTAAACAATGTGGTTAAATAAACTTCTTGAATTGGTCCCCAAGACAGATCTTTACCCGTAATTGCATCAAGAGAGAAGCGAGGTGCAAATTTCAGGAACATCTTTGGAGAACCAGCTTTATCGCTACCAGAACGTTCAGTAGGGTTAAATATGTCTAAATAACCATACAAGTCAACGATACCTGAACGACCACCGAACTCCATTTCAATATAATCATGGTCACTTTCACCAGGAAGTTCATTCACCGCATACATGTAGTTAAACTGCATCCAGTTGTAATCGCCTGCATGAATATCTTGTCCGCGATCAGCGGCAAATGCGTTACCAGAGATTGCAGCTACAGCAGTAGCGGCTAAAGCTAAAGTTTTAACGTTTTTCATCATCAACCCCATTTATCTTGTTTACTACCATCGAGGGTAGCGTTTTTTTTGTGGCGCTCGCATTCTACCTAGATTAAATAAAATCTCAATAATCTAGCGTAAAATCACAAACACAAAATTCTTAATTGTGAACAAAGTCGCGACTTCTGCATTACGATTAATTAACTTAACCGTGTTCCCGCGACATTTAAGACAGAATAACAGCGACATCTCAGTTGCATTCTGTGTCTTTCAATTGGAGAAACTATTCACTACAGGAATCACTACTGGCACTACTGGAAAATGGTTGAATTAACTTAGGTCCTGCCCTGCATGGTCAGGACCCAGTTAGTGGGGTTTCCCCCTACTGCCGTTCATTGACTTAGATAGC